>JAPLZR010000133.1 GCA_026394935.1 Candidatus Woesearchaeota archaeon | reverse complement strand
TTAGTCCGTTTTGTTTTCCGAATTCTGTCATTCTCTGCTCGAGCTGTGTTTCGCCGAGTTCGTTCAGGGTATCCAGTGCTCTTGTGTATACGAGGTCTCTGAGGTTGCTGAAGAAGTCGAATTCTGGTTTTCCTTCTTTCTTTTTGACGAATTCTGCTGCTTTGGCTGTGAAGTTGAGGTTTTCAAGTGCATCGATTATCAGGTATTTTCTTGTGAATTCTTCAAGTGAATCAGTGTATTGGGAGCGGGGTGTGTCCGTTCTTTTCTGGGATTCCTGTATTGCTTCGTATAGTTTTCTTATGGATGCGTCTCTTGCGTCTTTTGCGTTTGCGCAGTTGTGCTCGTAGACTGACATGTTTACTCTCCATAGGTCTTTCTGGATTGCGCCTATGATTGATTCATCCCAGTCTATGATTTTTGGAGAGGATGGTGCGCTTACGAGTTTTACGAGGTTTTTTCTGTGCATATCATTGTGGACTATGCTTTGGGGTTGTTTGTCAACCTCTGCTCCAAGTGCTGAGAATTTTTCTACAAGGTCTTCAAATCCTTCTTTTGCTTTCCAGGTGTCTTCTGTTCTGGCCTGTTCGTCTTTTTTGTATTTTGTTTTTGCATCAAAGAATGTTTCTTTGAAATAATCTGAATATTTGTCGTGTTTCAGGAGTTTGGTTATTTTTTCATTTGGTGTTATCGTGCAGTATTCTCCCATTGTTTTTTCAAGTCCTTCTTTTGAAGGTATTGCCTGCATTCCTTCTTTGTCCACTGCTGCATCGAGGAATTCAGTGCATCTGAATGCTTCATCCGGATTCAGTCTTTCGTAGTGGAAGCCTGCGGGCGCTCCTGTGAAATAGTTTGCTTTCAGGAAGTCCTCGACAGCCGAGCCTTTTTCTAATTTGTGTGAGTTTGCTCTGAGAAATTTTCCGAATGAGCGCATTGTGTATCCGTTCTGGAACGTTGCTGTCAGCTCAATGCTTAGTCCGTCGCTGACGTTTGCGTGGTATTTCTCGTCTATCTTGAATTTGTCGTGTTCTATCAGCCTGCTTAATTCTTCAGCCTGTTCTTTGCTGAATTCTGCCGGCGATCTTATCAGTTTTAGCAATAAGGATTTTTTTAAGAAACTGTCTACAAATCTGTTGTATTTCTTCCTTCCAAGATTTTTCTTCAGTGGAACTATGTCCTTCATCATATACTTTACAGCCCCCTTGAAATATCAATATGACGTATATATTATATAAGCTGGAGAATATATAAAGCTTTCGTTATTTTATCACTAAGTAGTGACTACACAAACGTCATTAAAAAGAATAAAAAATTATTTGGATGCTATGATTGCTTTTTCGAGGTCGCCGATGAATTCGATAATGCCTCTTTCGTTGTGTTTTACTTCTGCTTCGAAGACGTAATCGTCTACTGGGTGGGGGCCTGTGCTGCGCACCATAGGGCCGTTTTGTGCCATCCAAATGCTTTCTACTATTTTTCTGTGCGGTTCTTGCATAGGTGGAACACTGGCTGCTTTGTCCAACGCATCGACCAGCAGGTCAATATCTCCTTTGCAGAAGCTGTAACTCAGATTGCCTTTGCTTGTTAGTTTTTTCTTCAATACTCTTTCTATGCGTCCAAACCCCTTAGAGTCTTGAGTTTCCATAAGTCCGAAAGTCGTGCTGTGATATCTTATTCCATTGAGTTTTGATAATACTTTCCACGCTTCAGGAAGGCTCATTGTTGCGTAAACTTCAACGGTTCTTGTGCCTTCCACCATTTCAGCTGGTTTTAGTGGTATTGGCGAGTCGGGCTTATCAAATCGAAAGGTGTAAATGCGCCCGTTAAGTGGAACTTTTACCGTTCTCGGGTCGTATCCTATCCCGCAGGTTGCATCAAGATGTCTTTTGTATATGTCTTGTAGTACGCTCATTTTTCATCCCTCCGATAAGAAAAAGTTGAACTGGCGGTCTTATTAACGATTTCTCGTCTTTATTCTATAGTTTACACAAACGCCATCACTATATTTGTAATAAGAATTCCGAGTAATACAAAGCTTACTGATTTCCATATTGTGCCTGCGCTTTTGGGTGTGACGCTTTCGAGCACTGTTACGAACATTCTTCCGCCGTCTATTGGTCCTAATGGGAGTAAGTTAAACAATCCTACTCCTAAGCTCAGCAGATACAGCCAGAATATGAGCTCTTTGACCCATAGCACGGTGTACGTTGCCCAGGTTGGTGCTTTCAATGGGTTTTCGACATAAATGCCGAGCCAGGCTTTTTTGTTTTTTGGGTTTTCTCCGAGTGTTACGTCTCTTACTGCCTCTGTTGTTACTATGTTTAGTGTGTCTCCTGGTTTTGCTCCTTTTAGCGCGTTTGAAAAGTCTGCTGTTTCTGTTATTGCCTGCCCGTTGATTTCTGTTATTTTGTCTCCTGCAAGCATTCCTGCCTGTTGTGCTGGCGGGTTTCCGTCCATTAGGTCTGTTACTACGATTCCGTCTTTGGAGTAGAACGTGTCAGTGAGTGGTGTTATGACTGTGAACATTAAAAGCATTAGAATCAAACCCATCGTTAAATTTGCCACCGGTCCTGCTGCGAATACTGCGAGCTGTTCTTTTTTGCTGGCTTTGAGGAGTTTTTTCTCGTCTGGTTCTACAAATGCTCCTGGTACTAAGGGCAGTATAGCTCCTAATATCACGAGTCCTGAGTTTTTGACTTTCAGGTTGTACACTCGTGCCATTACTCCGTGCATTCCTTCGTGAACGATTAATATGACGAATATGCTGATTATCCAGTAGAAGAATGGTACGTAGAATACTCCTTTTGCCTTGAACGGTAAGACAATTCCAACTGCAGGCGCGTTTGCTTGTATGAATATCATTATCAGGCTTCTTGCAAGGTCGAACATTACGAATGCCATTCCTATGAATCCCAGGGCGATTATCCAGGGTGTTGCTTTTTCGAAGAACCATTTGTATTTTTGCGCTATCCTGTCCATTGTTTCTATTCCTGCTTTTGTCCTGTACATTCCTGCGTAGAATATGCCGAATCTTTGGAATGTGAGTTTTTTCCTGTTTGCAAATACGACTAGTGTCAGGATGACAACAAGAGAAATCATAGCAGCGGTATCTATTGAAACCATATAATTTTAATGTTGTAATTCTGTTAATAAACGTTGTGTTTTAGTTAGGTTTTTATAATGACTATTTTGGGCTCTTGTTATGGGTGAAGACAG
>JAPLZR010000048.1 GCA_026394935.1 Candidatus Woesearchaeota archaeon | reverse complement strand
AAACATAAAAAAATATTTTTTTTTAGCCAAAGAGTGCGCTGAGTCCGGCAGCTGCTTGTTCTTCAGACTTTTTCTCGTCTTCTGCCGTCTTCTTCTTGTCTTCTTTCTTCTCTTCTGGCGCTGCTCCTGCTGCAGGTGCTGCAACCGCTGCTGGGGCTGCTGCTGCCTTTTTCATGGCTTCGTCGATGTTTACGCCCGCCAAGCTTGCTACTAAAGCTTTGATTTTTGCATCTTCTACTTTGACGCCTGCTGCTTCGAGCACTTTCTTGACGTTTGCTTCTTCGACTTTTTGCCCTGCTTTGTGGAGGAGCAATGCCGCGTATATGTATTCCATGTTAGTTACCTCCGAGTTATACGAGGAGACTCGACGAAACTTGTTTCGTCGTTGCCTCCTATAAGTATTATTGAACTTGAATGTTTCCTTCTGATGCTACTGATTGTGCTTGTCTTTGTGCTTTTGCCAGTATTTCTCCCACTATTTCTGGCTCCATTATGTTTCCTTCTATGCCTACTGCTTTTGCTTCTCTGTGTGCTTTTCCAAGGAGTGTTTCGATTGTGTCTTTTGTGATGTGGGTTGCTTCTATTGCAAGGTTGAATGCTCCGCTTGCTGCTCCTATCAGGTCTTGCATGAACTTGGTTTCGTCAATGTCGAGAACTGTTCTTTGGTATATGATGCCTTTTTCGTAGGCGCAGATTAAGTCCAGGCCTATTTCCATTGCGTCTTGTTTGACTGCTACTTTTCCGCCTTCAACGCCTGCTTTGATTCCTAGTGCTGCGAACTCAGAGATTATAGGGCCTGGTGTGAATGGTGTGGGTCCTGCTGGTATTATGATGTCTCTTGGTGCTAGTTGTCCTGCTTTTGCTGCTGCTGGTGTTTTGCTTTTCTTGATTATTTTGTATAATGCGAATGGGTTTTCTTTTGTGAACATGAGTGCTGGCATTCCTTTTATTTGTTCTATCAGTCTTTCTCCGCCTGGAAGCTTCAAGTCTTTCAGTCCGAGCAATATGAGTGTTTTTCTTGTCATTACCAGCTCGACTTTGCCTCGTAATTGTTTTTTCATTACTAACAGGCTGCTTGCCGGCATGTTTTCCATGTTTAGCAGTCCGATTATAGGGTATTGTTTGCCGAACTGGAGAATCTTTTTCACGACTTCTTTTTTTTCCGGTGCTGCTTTGGAGGTTTTGCTCATTTGGCTTCCTCTGTTATTTTTACCGGTTTGCTCATTGTTAGCTTGAGCATGACTGATTTGATGTTGAATGCTTCTTGTGGTAGTTTGTGTACTACGTTTGTGTAGACTGCCAGGCAGTTTTCTGCTATTTGTTCGTCTGGCATGTCTTCGTTGCCTACCATTACTTTGACGCTTGGTTGTATTTTTGCTGATACTTTGATTGTTTTTCGTAGTCCTTCAACCAGTGCTTTGATGTTTGCGTTTGGCGGTACTACACAGCCTGCTTTCGGGTTTGGCATTTTGCCTCTTGGTCCGAATATTCTACCGAACGTTTTTGCGATGTCCGCCATTATGTTTGCTTGTGCTATGAAGTAGTCGTGTTCTCTTGCGAGTTTTCGCATTTTTCTTTTGTCTGTGTATTGTGAGAAGTTGTCGTGCAGTACTACTGTGTCGCAGGTTGTTTTGGCTTGTTCTGCCAGTTCTGGTCCTACGAGTGCGCCTATTTTTGTTGGTCTTCCTTTGTCATACGGCAGTTTGACCCATAGTTCTACCTGTTCTTCTGGTTTTTTGAGGTCCAGGTGCCTTAAGTTCATTATGAAGTCGTATTTCTGTTTGAACTTTCTTTTAGGAAGTGCTTTCAGTGTTTGTATTGCTTGTATGAATTGTTTCTTGTTCATTATAGTCTAACTCCCTTCCACCGAGGTGGTTAAGTTATTGGGAATACTATTGACCGACTATGGGTTATTTATAAGCTTTTCGTTACATTGTTTGTAGTCGTCGCCTGACGGTCTTAGGTTGTAATAAATGCGGCTTCCGATAATGCCGGCTCCCAGTCCTGCGATAGCAAGTCCTGCGGCCAGCACGTCATTTTCTCTTGTTATTGCGCCGTATATGGTCATTCCTATTCCTGTTATGGTCGTGCCCACTTCTGGCAGCATTTCAAAGCCGGTTCCAATTATTTCCCATATGACTTCGTCTCTGACATCTCTGTTATGTTCTCTGCGAAATTCTTCGTCAACGGTTTTTTCTAGTTTTTCGTCTGTCATTTTCCAAACCTTCTCTCCCTTGACTTATACTCTTCTATGCACTTTACTAGGTCTTCTTTCTCGATTTCTGGCCAGAACTTGTCCAAAAATATCCATTCGCTGTATGTGCTTTGCCATGGCAAAAAGTTGCTTGTTCTTTGTTCTCCGCCTGTTCTTATTATCAGGTCAGGGTTGGAATTTAACCACAGGTATTTGCCGAATTCTTCTTCGTTTATCTCTTTTTTGCCTTCTGATAATATCTTGTTTACTGTGTCTATTATTTCTTCTCTTCCTCCGTATGCCATTGCGAAGTTTATTTGTTTGGGCTTGTTGTCTTTTGTTGCTTCCATTGCTTTGTTTTGCAGTTCTTGCAGGTCTTTTGGCAGCATCTGTTGTCTGCCTATGAACCTTATGCGTATCCCTTTTTCCTTTAGTTCTTTGAGCTTTTCTGGCTGTATTAGTTCGTTTACGGCATTCTTGAATATCTTCATTAAATACTCGAACTCGTCTTTTGGTCTGTTGAAGTTTTGTATTGAGAAAATGTATGCGGTTACTTCCTCTATTCCGAGGTCGAAGCACCATTCTGTGAATTTTTTGAACTTCTCATATCCTAATTCGTGTCCTTTCCAGGGGGTTAGCATTAGTCTTTTTGCAAATCTTCTGTTTCCGTCTACTATGACTCCTATGTGTCGTAGCGCGTTCACTGTTTCACCTGTTCAAATAAGTGTACGAATTGTTCGTTGCTTAACTTCAAGCCAGCTCCTAGTGCGAGTGTTGCCAGTTTTTTGGCGCTTTCGTCTGGTCTTTCTTCTGGTGTGAAAGTGAGTAGTTGTTGTAGTGTGTGGTCGCACAAATATCCTTCGTTCATTTCAAGTACGATTTTTTTGCTTTTTTGTCGTACTGTTCTTTCTTGTAAGTTCACGATTATATCTTCTTGTTTGAGTACGTTTCCTTCTCTTGCAAATCCGTGGTTTGTTAGTTCTTGTGCTGTTGCTTCGAGTATTGCGTCTTGCATTCCTTGTGGCAAATCCAGTAACCCTTCAGAATATCTTGTTAGCGTGCTTGTTTTGCCTAAGTACTTTGTTACTCTTTGTCTGCTTCCCCATGGCGTCCATTCGTTTTCGACAAGGTAAGCGTACGGTTTCCCTTTTATTTTCTTGACTCGCACAAACATATCATAGGCACTATGACTTTTATTTATATAGTTTTCGACGAACTCGTGCGACATAAGGGACTTAGGAGCGCAGAGTGAGGAGTGTCTTTGTCGTAGCTTTGATGCAGAAAAAATTCAAATTTTAGAATCTTCTTACTTTAATTCCTTGGCTTCTGACTTGACTTTTTCAAGTTCTTTTTGTACTCTTTTCGCAGCTGCTATCAATGTTTTCTTGGGATCTGCTCCGTCTGTTTCTAGTACGAATCTTGGTTTTTCTATGAGTGGGTGGTCGATTGTGTATGCTGCTATTTTGACGTGCTCGTCGTTGTTTAGTTCTTTTCTTAGAACGTTGCTTAGTGTGTGTCCTTCTCCTGTTATTTCAAAGACGAGCTTGTTTTTCTTTTCTTCGACGAAGTTTAGTTCCATATTTAGTGCCACCTTTATGCTGGTTTATAAAGTTTTTGGCTCAATGCCACTATTTGTGCTACTGCAACGATTCCTGCTACTACTTTGTTAACTGGAGTGGCACGGGCGTTACGGCCCACGAGGTGGCTGCTCCCAATAATGCTTCTACTACAATCAATATGAGCGAAAACTACTCTGTTGTCGCTAACTTCGCCATCAACACTTACACGCTGACATACAGCGCTGGGACTGGCGGCTCAATCACGGGCACGAACCCTCAAACCGTCAACTGTGGCGCAGACGGCACGGCGGTGACGGCGGTTCAAAGTTACGGCTACAACTTCGTTATGTGGAGCGATGGTAAGACATCAAACCCGCGTACCGATACCAATGTGACCGGGGATATCACTGTAGCAGCTGTCTTCTACTATGCAGGTATAGGCGGAGGAGGTGGCGGTGGGCCTCAAACCTCAACTGTTAATATAAACATCCTTGGCGGGTCCGGCACAGGTACAACAGATAATAATGGTGTGCTCCAAAGCGCTCTTGATGCTGCGTCACCGGATGGCAAAGTAGCTATTCATATCGCCGGAGGTACACAGGCGCTTGGCCAAAATGGCAATCCCCTTACCCCATCACTAGCGTCAGCACATATCCGACGCCTCCGGATGGTCGCACGGTTATCGCCGCCTTTGACTTCCAGCCTAATGGAGCTACCTTTAACCCTGCCATACAGATAACCATAACGTATGATCCCGCCACACTGCCGGCAGGCACACAGCCGTCGGACCTGGTGATAGCCTTCTATGATCCGGCTACCGGATGGAAGTATGTTAGCGGTATAGTAAACCCTGCAACACATACAATAACCTTCTCAATAACTCACTTTACGGTATTTGCTGTAATGGGTGCGGCTACATCGAGTGCAGCGGCAAGCACAACGCCGACCGCGACACCAACTACGGCACCGGCTACAACGCCTACAATAACACCCACGCCCACACCTGCGGCGACACCTACGGTTACAGCCACAGCCACGCCGACTGCTAC
>JAPLZR010000025.1 GCA_026394935.1 Candidatus Woesearchaeota archaeon | reverse complement strand
GTCAGTCTTTCCTGCAGAGACTGCTGCGTTATGGCAGTATTGAGATTAGTACAACAAGCGGTGATTATGTTCTGGACTGTTTTGAAGAACCCAATAAGATTCAGAAACTGCTTTCTGAGCATTTAAGGCATAAGTAATTTTTCTAACGGGCGCAGTAGCAGGCAGTTCTGCTGCTGCGTTTTTAACGCCGTGTCTTGCGCCTGAACGGAAAAGTTAATTTTTCAAAAAGTTTATAAATGACCTGTTGTTAGCTTGGTTAACAAAAGGGGGGTAGTATGACTGGTTTTATTCCTGCTTGCGTATTTCAGTACTCTACAGAGCACTTGGTGAAGAAGGATAAGGTGAGGTTTTATTATGCCCTGAAGGGGCGTGATGGTCGTTCTGGTATTGTGAAGAATTTGAGTATTGAGCATTTGGGTAATACTGTGCTTCTTGTTTCTGAGCAGAATGCTCCTGATGTTGATGATTTCCTGAATTTTTGGAAGTGCAAGTTTAACAAGAGAGATTTTTTGGTTAAAAATGATTGATGCAACTGGCTGGACTGCTGGCGGGATTTTGCTAGTTGGCATTATTTTGTTTTCTTTTGCCGTTTTTGTGAATGGAGGGATTACTGGCTTGGACATTTTTGATTTATTAGACGAGCCGTCTTCCTTTGGTCTTCAGAGCGGTCCTGGCGTGTTGAATTGCAGTGTTGTCTCTTCTTGTTCCGGCAATCAGACTGCCGTGCTTCATTTGTTTGATGTTAATAACTCTCATGCCGCTCTTGCTAATCAGTCCTGGGGCAGTTATAGTGTTTGTTGCGAGGACTCTGCAGGCACGCTTAACATCAGCACTTCGGGCAATGGAACTGCTTTCCTGAAGCTTTATCAGGAGAATAATTCTCATGTCGAGTTTCCCAATCAGACTAATTACAACTTGTCAGCGTTTATTTCTGCGAGTAATAATGTGTCGATAACCTGCGATTATGTGAGCACTTATGGTAATTGTACTGCAGGTATTACTAATGGCACTAATCTTTCAAATGCCACCTGTCTTGTTACTGTGCCTAACATTAATAACGGCACTAATTTGCACGTTGGCGACTGTAATGCGACTTACGAGGTTTCAGTTTGTTGTGCTTTTGGAGCTGAGGAGTACGAGCTTATTGTTCTTGTTGATGGAAATGAGACGAATAATATGACTAATGCTGGCGAGCCTTACAATATTACTGTGATTGTTAAGGTGTTTGGCGTTCCTACCGAGGGTATTGATGTTTGGGCTGAGGAGTGCAATGGTATTCCTCCGTTTTCCCCGGTTCAGTCTATTCAGTCTAATGTTACCAATTGCGCGTACTCTAAAGTTAAAACTGGTCCTGGAGGCAACATTTCGTACACTAATGTTCCGACTGGCGGTGCGCCGTTGTATGGCGCTCCGTTTACTTATACGATTAACTTTTATGTTGTTGTTGGTGGTCAGGTTAAGGCGACTGTTCCTTTTACAGTGATTAACAGGTCGCCTCCTGCGCCTTTTGCCAGGGGCAGTTATACTGTTAACGTTCCTAATATTGAGGGTACTAATGAGAAGATTCTGATGGTGTTTGACAGGGTTTCGCGTTCAAGGATTGGAAATGATATCGCTGGTGAGAACTTTGACATTGTAGTTTATGATAATGGCACTGCTGTTGGCGATAGTGTTACTTTGTCTTCTGGCAGGCCTACTGGTCTTAATGTTACCGTGCTTAACAGCACTACCCTGTCAGGTATTCCTAATTCGATTGTGAGGTTAAGGGAAGATTCCGGTTTGATGCATTGGGGGTTGATTCAGTATACTCTGGGTTTTGCCACTACTAATGTTTCTAATCACGTTGTTAATAGTGTTAATACCAACAGCAATGGTAATGTTCTCTTTACGGTTGTTCCTACTGCCGGGTTTCCAGTATCCTCTGTTGAAGCGTCTATTGGTCCTTACTCTGTGAATATGACTGTTGCTTTGCCTGATGGAAGTGTTATTTCAAATCACCAGTTTACTGTTGATAGGACTTTGCCCGAGCCCAATCCTATAGCTGTTGTTTACAATAATGGCGAGATTGAGGGCTTTAATGAAAAAGTGCTTATCTTGTTTGACCGCATCGTCTATTATATTCAATGAAGGAGGTTGAGAATATGGAAAAAACGCGAACCAGTAAGAAATTGTGGTTTGTTGTCAGCTTTTCATTCCTCCTAGCGATAGCTCTCTCCCTCACTGTTTCTGCTGCTTACCTGAATGCCTCTATCAGGAATCTTAACACGAACGTGATTGAGAACGTGTATTACTACACGGCGGGTGAAGGTTATAAGGACAATGTTGGCGGTTACCCTCCAATTAAATTGGAGGTTTGTGCTGATACTTCTGGTGAGCTGGCCGGGACTGGGGCTGCTGCGTTTTATGCTGTTGCTCCCACTAATAGTTCTCTTTTCCTTTATGATCTTCTTGGCGGTGACACTGTACCCCATTTTGTTCCTATGGACGTTCCGTTTGCTTCTGGCAGTGATTATTGTGCTTATGCTAATTTCTCGTTTTATGCAGGCAGAAGTCCGTATCCTGCCAAGATTTTTGTTGCTGTTGATGTTGATGGGGATGATGGCGTGATTATTGAGCCTGGCGACCCTGTTATTCCTGTTACTGCGGCTGAAGGTTATCTGCCGTATGGTTATTCAAGGAATGATGTTCAGGCGTCTTACAATCAGGTTACCGGCAATGTTACTATTGATGCTACTGCTACCAATCCGGGTGTTGCCAAGACCTCTTCTACAATGCTGCTGGTTGGTTCTTGTGAGGATGATCAGGGTGTTTATTGCAACGGCACTGTCAGGACTAGCGTGGCTGCTGCCGGTGTTAGCGTCTTTACTGGTGTTGTTGCCCCTCCTGACAGTGTTAAGTATACCAAGCAGTCTGTGATTAATGGTTATGGCGCGCCTTACTGTATTGGTCCTGATGTTGATGTTCTTTCTGTGAATGTCGTGCCTAATGTTGGTCCTTCAGGCACTTTGACTACTTTGTCTGCTGTTGTGAAAAACGTGAATACAGTTGATGTTACAACTAATTTCAATGTTGACTTGTATAGAGGTCCGACTGTTATTTGTACTCTTACTTTGACTGCTCCTCTTGCTGCAGGCGCTACAAAGACTACTTCGTCTTGTAACTGGAATGTTGTTGGTTCTGGTTCGCTTACGATTGTCGGCACTCCGCTTGATGCTGCTGCAGGCATTGCTGACTGCAATGATGGTGATGACAATGGAACCGGCGTTTTCACTACTGAGACTGTCTGGATTCCGAGGGTTTGGATTGACGGCAATGAGACTAATGTTTTCCCTGATGCCGGCAGGCCTTACAATTTGACTGTTTTCATTAATAACAGCGATGGCGGAACTCCTCCTGTGTTGTTGCGTCTTGTTGAGGAGAATGGTATGAGCGTTTTTGCTCCTACCCAGCTGTACACGCTTAATATTGGCGATAGCGGTGTGATTTCAAAGGCTATTTCTCAGGTGATTACTGATGATACCGGCTTCATCTCTTTTGCTGTTGTGCCTACTGGCACTAAATTGTATAATCCTGAGTATGCTTATTTGAACGTGTCTTCTTATGTTGGGAATCATTCGATTTATTTTGAGATTTTCAATAATGCGACCGGTGCTGAGCTTCAGTTGTTCTTTAATGGTTCGAAGCAGGATGATTTCCCGTTCGTGCTTACGAATCTTTCTCCGAGGACTCCTAATGCTACTGAGAAGCGTACTTTGGTCGTGATTAATCAGAACTCTCTCGTTAAAGAGGCTCTTGATCTGACTTACAAATCGCTTGCGACTGCCGTGAGGTGGCTAAAATAAGAAAGGAACAGCGGATTATGTTTTTTTCATTGGCTGTTGCTATAGCTGGAGCTTTCATCTTTGGCGGCAGCATTACTGGCTTGTTCGGTCTTGAAACTCTTACTTCTGGAAGGAATGCTTTCCCTAATGGCACGACTGCAGTTCTCTATTTCGATAATTATTCTTCTACTTACGTGGATAATTCTTTTGTTAATCCGAACGTTTTTGCAGAATTGTGTTCTGATGACCCTACTAATGATTTGTTGGATAAGTATTTGTCTGTTTATGTTGTGATGGGCAATAATTCCATCAATCTCGGTGTTATGCCTGTGCAGATGGTTGCTTCCACTATTAACGGGGGCTGTGCTTTTGTTGATACTGATTTGAGTCTTTTCTCTGCGTTTTACCCTGCTATTGTGAGCTTGGGCGTTTCCAATTATGCTAATATGTCTGGTGTTTCTTTCTATAATTTGACTATTGCTACTGGTTTCTTGCAGGGCAATTTCACTATTGACCCTGTTAATGAGACTCCTACTAACGTGACTGTTACTGTGCGTTTTCCTGTTGATGAGAATAATAATTCTTATTATGTTGAAAATGAGCGGTTGATTGTTGGTATAAGAAATTCTTCTCTTGACCTTGTTGATTCCGTCATTACAACTCTTGACAGTCCTGTTACTTTGTTAAGGCCTGCTGGCGGCTATATTATTACGATTAATAATATTGACGGTACTGGAATTTTTGTTCCTATTGTTGACATTATAACTCCTGCTGATGATCAGAATGTAACTGCTGGCACGCCTGTTTTGATTACTGTTAATTCTACTGGAAACCTTTCTCAGGTGCTGGTTAATGTGAGTTGGGATTCTACTTCAGAATTGCTTAATGCGACTTTCAATTTAGGTACTGGTTTGTGGGAGGCTTCTTTCACGAATACTAGCGCTCTTGGTTTGTACAACATTACTGCGTTTGCTTATGCTGTTGATGGTGGTGTTGGTAATGATTCTTCTTTCTTCAATATTGTTGCCGGTCCTTCTGAACCTGTTGTTGATATTATCACTCCGACTGGCGGTCAGAGTATTACTGCTGGAAGTTCTGTTTTGATTACTGTTAATTCTACTGGAAACCTTTCTCAGGT
>JAPLZR010000052.1 GCA_026394935.1 Candidatus Woesearchaeota archaeon | reverse complement strand
GCACTTGTCCAGTGACCTGTGGCAAATTTTTTATCGTCGATAAAAATCCGTAAACTTTCCGGAAATGTCCAGTGAGAACTAAGACGGCCCGGTTCGAATCCGGGCGGGCTCATCATAAGCTTTTTATAACCAGCAAACTTCTGTCTTTGTTATGGTGTTTCAGACAAAAGAGGAGATAGAAAAAATAAGTGCTCAGACCAGATTCTTGGTATCAACAATCAGCAATCTTATGGAAAATTTGAAGAGTTTATGTAATCAGCTCAAATCAAACCGGGCTGGATTACGCAATCATCTGGAAAATATTCAGGTAACTCTTTCAGAAGCCAAAGAATTGTTCACTGAGCAGATTGCGTTGTATACGCTGCTGGCTAAGCAATCAGCACTTCCAGATGTTGAAGCGGCAGAAGAAACGCTTGAGAAAATCAAAGGCAAAGAACACGAGATTATTATGATAAAAGGAAGGCTGAATTACCAAACAAGTGTTTTGCCGCAGTTTCTGATAGTGGCTGAGGAGATAAAAGAACTTGCTGAGCCTGAAAAAGCGAATCTGGTAGCAATTCAGCAAGAATTAGAGCTGGTTTCTAAATAGTATGGGGCTGCTGAGGATCGAACTCAGGTCACAAGGTCCCGAACCTTGCATCTTACCACTGGACCACAGCCCCTTGTAAAGTTGACTATAACTGGATGTGGTCTTCCGGAAACCACAGTTTCCGATAGACCACAGCCCCGATGACCTCATATCATCACGAAAAGTATTTAAACTTATATGGCGGTAATATTCTTGAAAAGAGATGAGGATAACTATTGATACAAAATCAGATTCTAAGGATGAGATACGCAAAGCGATAAAACTTTTGCTTGGCTTGGTTGGAAGTCGCGAGGTTTACAGCAATGAGCCTGAAAAGCCTGTTTCACAGCCGAATATCTTTGACAGTCCAAGTCCTGCTGTTGGCAATTTGATGAGCGTTTTTGACAGCGCTCCAGTTCCTGAAGAGCCGAAAGAAGAAAAAAAGGATGATGCTCCGCAGGTAGAGTTCTACTAAAAATGGCGAAAATCGACCAGATTGCTCAGGACACGAAGGTTTTGAGGGAACGGCTTGTGGAAAAAATACCTGGGCATTTTGATGTTAAGCACGTTATTGCTGCTTTTTTTGGTGCGTTGTTTTTCGGTTTCACTTTCGTGCTTAAGGGCTTGCTGATTGAGGTTGGGCTGACTTTATCTTCAATGGACTTGGTTTTGATTACTATGGCAACCTGGTTGATTCTTACTGCAGAAATTTACTTTGTCGGCTATGCAAGGGTTCCGTTGAATGAAAGAAAGCTAAGGCCTTTTGGCCAGTTTTGGGCAAAAAGAATTCTGACTTACTATTTCATTTCTCTTTTTGTTGCATTTATGCTGTTGTATTTGTATAACATAGCTGAGCTTGTTGCAACGCCTGATAATGTGCTGAGGCTGGTTATTTCAATTAGTTTCCCTGCAGCGATTGGCGCAGCAGTTTCTGACTTGTTGGGTAAATACTAGAAAAGCATAAAAACTGTCTTGAAGTTCTTTGTTGTTATGAACGGGGTTTTCATAGTAATAGAAGGAACAGACGGAACTGGCAAGGCTACGCAGACTAAAAAACTGACCGAGTATCTGCAGGCAAAAGGATGTGATGTTGCCGCGTTTGATTTTCCGCAGTATGACAGTCCTTCATCATTCTTCGTTAAAGAGTATCTTAACGGCAAATACGGGACTGAGGTGAGTCCTTACAAGGCATCGCTTTTTTATGCGCTTGACAGGTTTGATGCTGGCGCAAAAATACGGGAGGCATTGTCAGAGGGCAAAATAGTCATATCTAACAGGTATGTTGCTTCTAATATGGGTCATCAGGGTGGCAAGATTGACGATCCTAAAAGGCGTCATGATTATTTCAAGTGGAATGATGATATTGAGTATGGTATTCTTGGCATTCCAAAGCCTGATTTGAATATTGTTCTTTTCGTGCCTGCAGAAATTGCGCAAAAACTGGTTGATAATAAAGGAACTAGGGAGTATGTTGGCGGAGCAAAAAGGGATTTGCACGAGAAAGATCTTTCGCATTTGAAAAAAGCAGAGCAGGTCTACTTGGAAATCGTCAGGCTGTTCCCGAACCAGTTCACGCTTATTGACTGTATGGACGATGACCGGCTGATGAATATTGATGAAATCCACGCAAAAGTTGTTGAGGTAGTTCAGGCATTCCTGCCTAAGTAAACATTTATAAACTTTGCATAGAGGAATTTCTTTTATGCCGTTCAAGTTTGTCGAGGACATTGCCATGGCAGACGTGGCCTTTGAAGCAACAGGCAAAACGCTGAAGGAGTTATTTGAGAGTTCTGCCAGCGCGGCAATTGAGAGTATGGCAAATCCGAAGACAGTTAAGCCAAAGATTAAAAAGACTTTTAAAAAAAAGGCAAAAGACATTGATGGGTTGCTTTTTGAATTCATTGAAGAGCTTATCTACCTGAAGGACAGGTTCGCGATAGTGTTTCATGATGTTAAAGTAACGGTTGATGAGAAGAAGATGACTGTGCAGGCAGTAATAACTGGAGACAAGATACAGCCGGAAAAACAGGAGCTGAGACAAGACGTCAAAGCTGTAACAATGCATTATTATACTGTTGTAAAAAAGAAGTATTGGAAAGCTAACGTGGTGCTTGACATATGAATAGGGACGTGCCGTTGCCGGAATTTGAAAGGAAGGGGGAAGTTATCTGGGATATTCCTGTTACTTATAAGAAGGGCATGAGGGTTCCTGGCAGGATTTATGCTAGTGAGAAGCTTATCAAGAGTATGGATTTGACGGTTTATGATCAGTTGACGAATGTTGCCTGTCTTCCTGGAATACAAAATCACGCATTGTGTATGCCTGACGCGCATTCTGGTTACGGATTTCCTATTGGAGGCGTGGCTGCTTTTGATCCTGATAGTGGTGTGATTTCTCCTGGCGGTATCGGTTTTGACATTAATTGCGGTATGCGCTTGGTAACTACCAATTTGACTATCAAAGAAGTAATGCCAAAATTAAGGCCTCTTGTGGACTTGCTTTTCCAGCAGGTGCCTGCGGGTGTTGGTTGCAAGGGTTTTGTCAAGCTGACAACAACAGAATTCAGAAAAGTGATGGAAGATGGAGCCAAATGGTGTGTTGAGAACGGTTATGGCTGGGATGAGGATCTTGAAAGGATGGAGGATTACGGCTGTATTGAGCATGCTGATCAGAGCAAGGTATCTGATAGGGCGATCGGCAGGGGCATAAATCAGTTGGGAACGCTTGGTTCTGGCAATCATTATCTTGAGATTCAGCAGGCTGGTAAGATTTTTGATAAAAAGACTGCGGAAAAGTTGGGCATTTTTAGTGAGGACCAGATTTGTGTGATGGTGCATTGTGGCAGTCGTGGTTTTGGTCATCAGGTAGGTACTGATTATTTGAAATTATTCAGTGAAATAATGCCTAAATATGATATCAGTGTTCCTGATAGGGAGCTTGCTTGTGCTCCGTTCAAAAGCAAGGAGGGGCAGGACTACTTCCACGCTATGGCTTGTGCTGCAAATGCTGCTTTTGTGAATAGGCAGGTCATCCTTCACAGGATAAGGGAGTGTTTTCATAAGATTTTTGAAAAAAAGCCTGAAGAGATGGAAATGCATTTGGTGTATGATGTTGCTCATAATACTGCCAAGCTTGAGGAGCACAGGGTTGATGGCAGGATGAAAGAAGTGGTTGTGCACAGAAAGGGTGCTACAAGATGTTTTGGTCCAAGCAGGTCAGAACTTGCTCCTATGTTCAGAAAAATCGGGCAGCCGGCAATAGTGGGTGGAAGTATGGAGACAGGAAGCTATCTCTTGGTGGGGACAGACAAATCGCTGGAGGAGACTTTTGGCAGTACTGCGCATGGTTCTGGCAGGACTATGAGTAGGACGCAGGCAAGGAATGAGGTGAGGGGGGAGTCTTTGCTGAAGGACTTGGAGAAAAAGGGTATTTACGTTCGTACAACTTCTTATTCTGGT
>JAPLZR010000023.1 GCA_026394935.1 Candidatus Woesearchaeota archaeon | reverse complement strand
GTCAAATACGATACAATTAGGGATGTTCCATTCAGGAGGTTGATTTTTAACAAGACTTATCTTTTCCCATGTTTTGCCCTGATCTTCTGATTTGTAAAGTCCGTAGTTTGCCCCTGCAATTATGAAATTTGAATCTTTGGGGTTTATTGCAATACATTGTATAGCCCCTGTTTCAGAAGCAATGATATAATTCCACTTTTTGCCACCATCGTCAGATTTGAGTAATCCTTTCCATGTTGCTAAATATATTTTATTTGAGTCTGCTGAGTCAACCAGAATCTGGGTAACGTAATCAAGAGCAAGATCGATCTTAATACTGGTAAGCTTCTCAAAATGAATCCCATAATCAGTTGACTTGAATATACTGTCAGCTGAACCTGTATTCCACCCGTACAGGACATTTGGTTTGCTAGGATCAACTGCAATCGTATCAAATCTCAAGCCAAGCATTTCCCAGTGTTCCCTCGAATCCTTTGAAACGAAAATATCAGTATAAATAACAGAGGGGTCTTTTAGGGGAGTAACAATGTTGTTATTCCTGCTTGAGGAATCAGAATAATATATTTCATTAATGCTAAGCCCGAACGAACCATAAGGCATATACACATCGTTATCTTGAACCTTTACTTTTACATTGCTTTTAATTCCAAGAATAGAGGATTCAATCAGTTGACCGCCTTTTGAAAAGCGTACAAAATCGTATCCCCATATTAAAACATCCGCATACATTCTCACTTTTGCGGGTTTTCCATTTACAAAAACTTCAGGGCAGCATTCATTACTCTCTCCTTTAACTGAAACTTTAAATGTTACGATACCATTTTTGTCAGTCTTTAAATCACAAACACCCAGAGATTTATTCTTTATGGGATTTCCTTTTGTATCAGTTATGAGAAGCTTTACTGTGACTTCCTTTCCATTTGGCACAGCAATTTCATTTTTAACATTATAATCTGGGAAAATTTCTTCTAACACAGGAGTTCCTGGAAGAATTTTTGCTTTGTAGCATACTTCAAATGAATATTTGTGCTCTCCGTTTGAGATAATTTCGTAATCACCTACTTCATCAAATGTTACAACTTTTGAAAATTTCCTCTCGCCTTTTGATGCTTTTTCTGTATCAAAATGAACCTTTTTCACGCTCGGGAAGACAAAATCAAACGAGTCTAATGTAGTTAAACCACTTATCGTAAGTGTTTCTCCATAAAATATGTTTGAATATGCAATGGCAGCAGCAGAACAGCAAGCAAAATGTGGGACAGAATCAAAAAGAATGGGGCCTTCTGTTAAATGCCTTTCGTCTTGAGGAACTTCAACAAGGGTTACAAAAATATCCTTTGAGTCTTTATCTACGGTTACATCTTTTTTCACGAAATCATAATAACCCTCTTTTCTGAAAGTAATAAAGTGCGTTCCAAAGGTAAATTTGTACTCAACAGGTGTTTCTACAGGAGCATCGTTATCAATAAACACGGTTGCACCCTGAGGGTCAGAGTCAATCTTAACAATCTTTGCTTGCTCATTCTTACACCCTGTAAAACTCATCAAAAGTGTAATTAAAATTACTACAACAATGATTTTTTTCGTAAAATCATCTCCCTTTGCTTTACTTTTTTGTATTCTGTACTGTTTCCCACAGAATATATTTTACCATCTTTAAAGTTAACTCCATAGTAAAAAATCCTCAGAATGCTTTAAGAGGGTTATTTTCTAAAATCTCTTCAACTTCTTCAAATCCTGGCAGGAATGCAAAATTGTAACGTGCAGGAAGTGCAAATACATATTTACTGTTACGCCCAAGTTCTGTAGGACCGATTGGCGCTGCGCCAATATGGAATTTCTCCTGTTGAAGTTCATTCCACTGCTCAATTGTAAAAATCATAATTGGTATATCCTGTCTTGG
>JAPLZR010000038.1 GCA_026394935.1 Candidatus Woesearchaeota archaeon | reverse complement strand
ATGATAATTCCATAATTGTTAAAAACTGGTTCAATTATTTTTGTTGTATGCACATCTTCAACAAACTCCTGAATGCATTCGGTCCTCAAAACTGGTGGCCTATTAAAGGCGAATACAGGCAGAGAAAACTGTCTGAAGCTGACCGTTTGGAAGTCTGCATTGGCGCAATCCTGACTCAAAACACTTCTTGGAAGAATGTTGAGCAAGCTCTTGATAACTTGCATAAATATGATCTTATGGATTTGAAAAAGCTTGCGTCAATTGACGAAAAAAAACTTGCGAATCTTATCAGGTGCAGCGGCTATTACCGTCAGAAAGCAAAGAAGTTGAAGATTTTCGCGCAGTGCATTCTGGAATCCGGCTCTTTGAAAGACTTTTTTGAAAAGAAAAATCTTCGTGATGAATTATTGTCAGTCTGGGGTATTGGTCCTGAGACTGCTGACTCAATTATGTTGTATGCTGCTGAAAAACCAATTTTTGTAATCGACGCATATACAAAGAGGATTATGTCAAGGTTTGGCGTTTGCAAATCAGATGTTGATTATCACGTATTGCAGGGTTATTTTCACAAGAAGCTTGAAAAAAATCATAAATTATTCAATGAGTATCATGCTTTGTTTGTTGAGATTGCAAAAAGAAATTGTAAGAAAGTGCCGGAATGTCAAACTTGTCCATTAAAAAAAGATTGTGATTTTGCGACTTAGTGAGGGCGAGAGAAGAGTAATTAACCTATTTGCGAAGCAAATAGTTTATGGAATGCTTCTCGAGTCCGAATCGCGAAAATCGTGATTTTCGGGAACTCGAAAAACCAACGGTTTGTTCGAGTCTAGGAGCAATTTGATCAAACCACGTCGAACGAAGTTCGACGGGGCCCAGACAACATAGTTGTCTTGGGCTTTCTGAAAGTTTGATAGAAAGGTTTAAAAATCCCTCATTATTCTTGATATGTATTATTCTCGGTGAACTCAAAAATGGAAAACGAGCAGGGGTCAGAGCAAAAGGACGGCGAGGTAGCTGAAGCTCTGGAAGTGCAGAAAGTTCCGTTCATTGCAGGCGCGACTGAGCCTGAGATGAAAGAAGTTGAGGAAGTTAAGAAAGCTGTTCCTGAAGCTCCTAAAAAGGAAGGTATTAAGACTCATATTTTTGCTTTGAGAGCTACTGCTAATCGTGAGGATCAGGTTATGGACTTCTTGGTCAGCAATGTTAAAAAGAAGAAAATGCAGGTTTTTTCTGTCATCCGCCCTCATGGTATGAGGGGTTATATTTTTGTCGAGGCTAATGACCGTCAGAGCGCTGAAGAAGCCAGTTTTAACATTCCTTATGCAAGGGGCATTTTGCCGAAGGAGATTCAGTATGCTGAGATTGAGCATATGCTCGAGCAGGTCAAGAGAGAGATTGATATTCGCAAGAATGATGTTGTTGAAATTATTGCAGGTCCGTTCAAGCGTGAGCAGGCTAAGGTTACAAGGATTGACAAGTCTAAGGAGGAAGTTGTTGTTGAGCTTCTTGGTGCTGCTGTTCCGATTCCGATTACTGTCAAGATGGATGCTGTTAAGGTTATTCGCAGGGAGTCTGAAGAATCTCGATCTGAAGAGCAATTAGACTCTGAAAGTTAGAAAGGTTTTTAAATATCGTATTAGGGGTTTCATTTTATGCCAAAACAGACTGTAGAAGCAATGATTGAAGGCGGGAAAGCGTCAGCCGCTCCTCCGTTAGGTCCAGCTCTCGGTCCGTTGGGTGTTAACATTGGCCAGATTATTTCTGATATTAACAAGAAGACTGCTGACTTTAGGGGTGTTCAAGTTCCGGTTAAAATTACTGTTGATGAGCAAAAGAACGTTTCAATTTCTATTGGCACTCCTCCTGCAAGCGCGTTGATTAAGCAGGAAGCTCATATTGAGAAGGGTTCTGGCAGTCCCGAGGTTGAGCTTATTGCTGATGTTAAGATTGAACAGATTATCAAGATCGCGAAGATGAAAGCAGATAATTTGTCCGGCAAGGACATGTTTGCTCGTGTAAAAGAGATTGCAGGCACTTGCAACAGCATGGGTGTTATGATTGAGGGTAAGCGCGCTGTTGAGACTATTGCTGATATTAACAAGGGAATGTTTACTGAGGAAATAACTTCTGAGAAGACTGAGCTTTCTGCTGCTGAATTGAAGGAATTGGAAGAGAAGAAGCTGAAGTTGGCTGCTGATATTGAGAAGAGGAAGGCATCTCTTACTGCAACTGCAAAGCAGATTATTGAGAGCATGGCTGGTCAGCCTCGTGGTGCTATTAAGGCAAAGCTTGTTGAAGCCAAGATTCCGACGGTTCTTATTGAAGAATTGTTGCCTGTCGAGGCTGCTGCCGCGCCTGGCGCTCCTGGTGCAAAGCCTGCTTCTGAAGCCAAGAAGTAGTTCTAATTAGCATTCTTTTTTTGTCGCTTTGCCTCGACTTGTCGAGGTTGCTTTCTAACTGTTCAATAGTTCTAATCGTAAGCTTTTAATATACTTAAACTGTTGATGGCTCAATGGCCGTTCAAAGAGGTATTAGTACTGTTATTTTTGCAATCATCGGTATTATTATTATTGTTTTGGCAGTTGTTGTTATTCTTATGGTCGTTAAATCAGCGCCTCCTGTGAAGCCCTTGATTTACAAGACTATTGAATTGCGTGGCGCTGTTGATCCTGTTGATAAGGCTAACTTGATCAGCGCTCTTGATGATTTGGTTGCTCAGTCCAAAAATACTGATGTTAAGGACCAGTGGGACAGGATGATGCAGTGTTTGTCTTCAACTTGTCCTGATGAGGCGTTTTTGGATATGGTTTTGGTGAATGTTGCCGCGTTTGAGCAGGACATTCCTGAGAGCGCTTTGTTGATTAATGTTATCGCGACAAGCAAGTATTGGGGGAATGCTGACCACTTGCTGGAGTTTTCAAAGGCTTTGAGTATGGCTAATGAGCAGGTCCAGCTTCTTGATGATAGGAAAGTTGAGAAGTTGTGGCAGCAGATTGTTGAGTGCAATAATGTTTGTCCTGAAAAGAACGATTTGTATTTTGAGCTGATAAAGACGATTGTACAATGACTTGGAAAAAAGCGGTTTTGGTGTTGTCGGTTGTGATAGTTTTAATTCTTACTTTGATTGCCGTGCGTCCTTCTGAGATTGCTGAACTGCGTGAGCATACTGATATTCGTTTGTCTCATTCCGCGAAGGTTCCTTTCCAGCATTCTTTTGCTTTGAAGGGTTTGGCTTTGTCCGGCTCTTGGGAGGGTTCTGGCAGTGCTGAGGTGTGGCTTGTTGGCGGAGAGAAAAGGTATCTTGTTTTGGATACGAAATCTGTTCCTGCTGTTCTTGAGTTTTCTTCTTTTGGCACGCGTTTTGATTCTGCTTGTACTGAAACCTGTTCCATTCCTCCATTGCAGGCAGAATACTTGTTGGTTGTTTTGTCAGGTCCTGGTTTTTTGACTATTGATTCTTATCATATGTCAATTCCTTTGGAGCCGACTGGTTTTCTTTCTTATCCTAAGACCGTGTTTGATTTGCCGATGCCTAATCACGCGCTCTTTTTGATTTCGTTATTGCTTTTCATATCTGTTATTGGCGCTCATACTTTGGGGCATTACTGCCAGAATCCTGTGACTAAGCGCATTGTTATTATGGTTTTTCTTGGTGCTTTTATCGCGCTTGGCAGTGTTTTTGGTGTTACTTTAATCACTCCAACCGCTGCTTTTACTGTTGTGACAAAGCAGGCCGTCAGCGTTTTTGCCGCGTTTGTTCTTATTGCCTTGCTTGTTTTGACTGCTTACGAGATTATTGTGCATAAACAGCCGGGTTCTAAGCAGGATGTTTGGAAGGATTTGGAAGATGCAGAGGAGAAATGGGAAAAGTGAATCATCCGCACCATCAAGAACATCGTCCTCAGGAACATCATCATCCAGAACCTCCAAAGCCGTCCAGATTTTCTTTGTTCAAGCACAAGGTTGCTGGCTTGTTCAAGGATATTGTTGAGGTTCCTCCTGAGGAATTGAAACCGAAAGAAGTGGTTGTTGAGGAGGTCAGTCCGTTTCAGGAGATTAAAGAAGAAGAGGCTGAAAAAGAGGTTGATGAGGAATCTGCCGGTGAGCAGGAGCGGGAGAGAACTCGTCAGCAGATTCACGAGCATATTGTTCAGAATTTGACTCAGGCTGTTTCCCGCTGGAAGGAAACTGGCGAGATTGGAATGCATTTGGAGCCTCCTGTTCCTTTAAGCGACAAGATGAAAAAAGTGTGGGAAAGGATAAAGCCTGCTAGTATTGCTGTTTCTGCAAAGCTGAAGATGTATGCTGATGAAGTTATGGAAAAGGTTTCTTTCAGGCTTCAGAAGGCAGAGGTTGAAGGTCATCATGTTGAGCCTGAAGTTGTGATTGAGCAGGAATGGGGCAGTGTTTTGAAGAAGATAGAGGAAGTCAGCCCATCTTCTGAACGTGATGAAATCGAAAAGATTTATAAACAGCTTATTGAACTGTGATTAGTATGGAATCACATCGCTTGCTGTTAGGCGTGATTGTTTTTGGTGTGATTTTGTTCACGCTGTTTTTCAGCAAGCCAACTATCACGGGCTTTGTACCTGCAGAGACTTTTTCACAGGATCTGGACATGGATGTTTCTGAAAGTCAGCGCTTTGTGCTTAGCTCTGAACCGCCTTTGAAACTGTCTTCTTTGTCTTTGTCAGGCAAGGTTAATGGTGCTGGTTTGGTTAATATTTATCTTTCTGACGGCGTTGTTGAGCGTTTGGTTTTCACCAATAAGAGGCGTCAAGGTTCTGCTATGGACCAGATTACTGGAATGGCTTCGCTTGATATTTTTCCTGGTGAGAAGCTGAATAAGATTGAAAGTCTGCCTGCCGGTTATGTTGCAGTGCCGGGAAGCTTCAATAATGAGTGCCGTGAGACTTGTGTTCTTGATCCGACTTTGTTCCATAGTCCTTCTTTGTACATGGATGTTGTTGTTGAGCCTGGAACTTCAGTGTACATTTCTGGATTGAGATTTTCTGTTTTTGGCAACTAAGATTTAAAAAGCTTCAATAGTGGCTTTCTTGTTATGGATGGGTTTTTTGATGAGGTTAAGGGCGCGGGGAGTTTATCCAAGGATGAGTTGTCTAAGCTGAAGACTAAGCTTGCGAGGAAGTACAAGCTTTCTAAGATTCCTTCTGATGCTGAGGTGTTCTTGAACACGAAATCAAGGATTGTTACTAAGCCTATGCGTACTTTGTCTGGTGTTGCTCCTGTTGCTTTGATGACTGCGCCTTTTCCCTGTCCTCACGGCAAGTGTTTGTATTGTCCTGGCGGTCTTGATTCTCCTTTTGGCAGTGTTCCTCAGAGTTATACTGGTAAAGAGCCGAGTACTATGCGTGGCGCCCGTAATCTGTACGATCCTTACTTGATTGTTTTTAATCGTCTTGAGCAATTTGTTGCTATCGGTCACGTTCCTGAGAAGGTTGAGCTGATTATTCAGGGCGGTACTTTTCCTGCTTTTCCTCAGGACTACCAGACCGAGTTTATCATGTATGCTTTGAAAGCCTTGAATGATTTTGGCGAGAAGTTTTATGGTCATTTTGATGATTTCTTGTCTTTTTTCGAGCTTCCTGGAATTCTTGGTGATTCTGAGCGCACCAGGCACATTCATGAAAGAGAGCTTGCGATGAAAGGTGTGAGCTCGTTGGAAGCAGAGCAGAAGCGCAATGAAACCGCGAAGATTCGTTGTGTTGCTTTGTGTGTTGAGACTCGGCCTGATTGGTGTTTTGAGAAGCATATTGATGGTATGCTGAGGCTTGGCGCTACTCGTGTTGAGGTTGGCGTGCAGTGTTTGCGTGATAGTGTTTTGGATTTCGTGCACAGGGGTCATTCTGTTAAGGATTCTGTTAAGGCTACTAAGCTTATGCGCAATAGTTTGTTGAAGGTTGGTTATCATATGATGCCTGGTTTGCCGGGCATGTCGAAAGAAATGGATATTGAAGATTTCAGGATTCTTTTTTCAAATCCCGATTTTATGCCTGATGCTATCAAGATTTATCCGACGACTGTTATTAAGGGCACTGGCTTGTATGATTTGTGGAAGTCTGGAAAATACGAGCCTTTGTCTGGCGAGGATGCTGCGGATATTGTTGTTGAGGTGAAGAAGTTTGTGCCTAAGTGGTGCAGGATTATGCGTATTCAGCGTGATATTCCTGGCAATGTTATTGAGGCTGGTCCGAGTGTTTCTAATCTGCGCCAATTGATTGAGCATAGAGTGAAATGTCGTTGTATTCGTTGTCGTGAGCCTCGTGATAGTTTGATTGATTGGTCTGCTGTGAAGCTTTTGCGCGAGGATTATGATGCTTCTGGAGGGAAGGAAGTTTTCTTGTCTTTTGAAGATACAAAGAATGATTTATTGCTCGGTTTCTGCAGGTTGCGCATTGTTCCTGAAAGTCATCGCTCTGAAATTCCTAAGAACAGTGCCGGTATTCGTGAGTTGCACGTTTATGGTCAGGCTGTTCCTCTTGGCGAAGCAGGGGATGTTCAGCATAAAGGTCTTGGCAGGCAATTGGTTGCAGAGGCTGAAAGGATTGCTAAAGAAGAGTTTGGCTGCAAAAAAATTCTTGTTATTTCTGGTGTTGGCGCGAGGGAATACTTTTATAATCTGGGTTTCAAACTTGATGGTGTTTACGTGAGCAAATGGTTTTGAAGCCTTTTTTGGATGCGGACAAGTATGTGTTTAAGGAGAAATTTATTGAAAGATATAGCTTGCTGACTGATTGGGATGTTTTCAAGAAGTATTCTTTGTCTTTTTTGCGCAAGTCTATTCGAGTTAATACTTTGAAGATTTCTGTTGAGGAGTGTGTTAAGCGTTTGCAGAAGGATTGGATTCTTGAGCCTGTTTTGTGGTGTAAGGAGGGCTTTTTTATTGAGCACAAGGAAGGCAGGCGTGATGTTGGGAATACTGTTGAGCACGGTTTGGGTTATTATTATGTTCAGGAGGCTGCTTCTATGATTCCTCCTGTTGTTTTGAATCCTCAGCCTGGTGATGTTGTGCTTGATATGTGTGCTTCTCCTGGCAGTAAGTCTTCTCAGATTGCTCAGTATATGAAGAATTCTGGCATTCTTGTTGCTAATGATGTTAAGGGTGACCGTTTGGCTGCTTTGGGGATTAATTTGCAGCGTGTTGGCAGTTTTAATCATTTGACTACTTTGATGCAGGGTGAGAAGTTTGCTGATGCTGGCATAATGTTTGATAAGGTTTTGCTGGATGCTCCTTGTTCTGGCACAGGTACTATTAGGAAGTCTCCTAAGACTATTTTGATGTGGAATCCTGATATGATTGGCCGTCTTGCAAAAATTCAGAAGCGTTTGATTATGGCTGCCTGGAAGTGTTTGAAGCCTGGCGGTATTTTGGTTTACAGCACGTGTTCTTCTGAGCCTGAGGAGAACGAGGCTGTTGTTAGTCATTTGTTGAATAATGTTAAGGATGCGCGTATGCTGGAGATTGATTTGCCGATTAAGCGAAGTAATCCTGTTCTTGAGTTTGATGGTGAGAAATACAATGGTGAAGTTCATTGCTGTTTGCGTTTGTGGCCTCAGGATAATGATACTGAGGGCTTTTTCGTTGCTGGGATTAGGAAGGAGGGAGAAAAATGAAATATGTGCTGTTGGTTTTGCTGTTGCTGGTTGCCTGTGCGCCGGCTAAAGTTGCAGAGGACTTGAATCTTTCAGGGTCTTTGGATGCTGTTGAGAAAGAGATTGTTGATGCTGAGAAGGTTGAAGTTAAGGTTGCAGAGGCTGAGAATGTTTCTGCTGAAGTTGAAAAGTTGGAGGTTGAGAATATGAACACTATTGTTGAACTGGAAACGAGTATGGGAACGATGAAAATTAAATTGTTTGATGACAAAGCGCCTAAGACTGTCAAGAACTTTAAGGATTTGGTTGAGAAGGGATTTTATGATGGAACTATTTTTCACAGAGTCATAAAAAACTTTATGATTCAGGGTGGCGATCCTACTGGCACCGGCAGTGGCGGTCCTGGTTACGAGATTGCTGATGAGTTTGGTGCTGGTTTGAAGCACAGCAAGAAAGGCATTCTTAGCATGGCTAATGCCGGTCCTAACACTGGTGGCAGTCAGTTTTTCATAACATTGATTGCAACGCCTTGGCTTGATGGCAAGCACGCTATTTTTGGAGAATTGATTGAAGGTCAGGATGTTTTGGACAAGATTGGTTCAACTCCTACTGGTGCTGGTGACAAGCCTAAGACTGAGGTTAAAATAATTAAGGCTATAGTAGTTTAATCACGTCTACCATTCGGCAGCTGTATCCCCATTCGTTGTCATACCATGCGCTTACTGCTACCAATGTTCCGTCTATGACGTTTGTGCTTGGTGCGTCAAAGATGCAGCTGTTTGGGTTGTGTATGATGTCCCTGCTTACCAACGGCTCTTCAGAATATTCTATGATGCCTTTTAGGTGATATTGCGCTACTTGTTTGAACAGCCAGTTTACTTTTTGTATGTCTGTTGCTTTTTCTACTTCTGCTACGAACTGTACTATGCTCCCATCTGGTACTGGCACTCTCCATGCTACAGCACTTCTCGCCCTTCGCAAGTCTTTGTGCGGTGCATCTACTAGTCTTTGGTCTGCTGTGTACGCGTGTGCTGTTACCATGAATCCTCTTTTGACGCCAAGGTTGTCATTGAGCACTTTTATCATTGGCGCGAGCCCGTTTGTTGTGCAGCTTGCGTTGCTTATTATGTTGTGTTTTTTCTTGTCGTATTCGTTTTCGTTGACTCCTTTGACTATTGTTATGTCTGGGTCTTTTGCTGGTGCTGATATCAGCACTTTTTTCGCTCCTGCTTTCAGGTGGAGGCTTGCTCCTTCCCTGTCTGTGAACAGTCCTGTGCTTTCTACCACTACATCTATCTTCAGGTCTTTCCAGGGTAGTTTTGTTGGGTCTTTTTCTGCGAATACTTTGATGACTTTTTTGTTTACTATGAGGTTTTTATCGTCATATTCTACTGGGTATGGTGATTTTCCGTGTACTGAATCGTATTTCAGCAGGTATGCGAGTGTTTTTGTGTCTGTTAAGTCGTTTATTGCCACCCATTCAATGTCAGAATCATTAATGCCTGCCTGAAGAATCTGTCTTCCTATTCTGCCAAAGCCATTAATTGCAACGCGTACCATGATGCACCTCTTTTTGAATGTCAAAAAGAGACCCGCTGAAAGCTTGCTTTCAGCGCTGCCTCTTTTCGTTTGTTGTTTATTGCGCATTATTTAAATTTATCACAATAATCTTTTTATAATGGCTTTAAAATACTGGTTTGGATGCCTGCAATAAGAATATCTGACCGGAACATAAAGGAGATTTTAGAGACTATTATTGATAAACAGCTTGCAAAACGCTCTTTCGGAACTGTTATTGATTTTCTTGCTAAGAGTCTTTCTTTT
>JAPLZR010000081.1:4177-39606 GCA_026394935.1 Candidatus Woesearchaeota archaeon | reverse complement strand
GCAAAAGTATCAGCCATCGAGCCAGAACCGCCAAGCAATCTCATAAAACCGTGCATAAAGAAGAAATACGAAGCCACCAATATCAAAATAAAGGAAAACCCCAGATTCTGAAAATAATTAGGCAGAAGGTTAGCAAACGCAGTATAATCCCCCATCGTGTATACAAAATAATTAAGCACGAACAAAATCAAAAGCTGAGGAACAATAATCGTAGCAGTCCTTTCAACCGGCTCCAAAAGCAAAGACTCAAACATCTCTGACGGATGCACAAAGAAATCCTTCCATTTCCTGAAAAAACCATAATGCATTTCTTTCATACTGACCACCCAAGAGTACTGAATTTGCCGCTTAAATATAATATTTACGGTTTTCAGCAAAATTTAAGTAGTTCCAAACAGGCTCATACCAAAAAGGGTGAAGCAATGCCAATAATACACGTCAAAGACCTGCGCAAAACCTTCAAAGTATACAAAAGAGAACAAGGAGTCCTTGAAGCAATCAAATCACTCTTCAGCAGAAAATACACCATAAAAGAAGCGCTCAAAAACGCAAGCCTCGACATAGAAAAAGGAGAAATAGTCGGCTTAATAGGACCAAACGGCGCAGGAAAATCAACACTAGTAAAAATTCTATCAGGACTCCTATGGCCGGACAGCGGAGAAGCAAACATCATAGGAATGACGCCCTGGGAAAACAGGATAAAATACGTAGCCCACATAGGAGTAGTATTCGGACAAAAAACCCAAATGATATGGGACCTGCCGCCAATAGACTCATTCTACATGAACAAAGACATCTACGGAACGCCTGACTCAGAATTCACGAAAAGACTCAAAGAAATGATTTCACTCCTTGAAGTAGAAGAAGTCATCAAATCACCAGTCAGAGAACTATCACTAGGAGAAAGAATGAGATGCGAAATAATCAACGCACTACTCCACAACCCGCC
Organism: Candidatus Woesearchaeota archaeon; assembly: GCA_026394935.1. Classification (GTDB taxonomy): domain Archaea; phylum Nanobdellota; class Nanobdellia; order Woesearchaeales; family ARS49; genus CABMGU01. The sequence continues at coordinate 38,657 of JAPLZR010000081.1, read as the reverse complement.
ACTCGTATTCCTCGACGAGCCGACAATAGGGCTAGACGTAATCGCAAAAGACAAGTTCAGAGACTTCGTACTCAAAGTCAACAAAAAATACAAAACAACATTCATCGTCACAACACACGACATGCAAGACATAGAAAAACTCTGCAAAAGAATCATAATCATCAACCACGGACAAATAATCTACGACGGACCTCTCGAAGACATCAAGAAAAAATACATCACTGACAAACACATAGAAGTAAAACTGTCAGGAAAAGTCGGACCGTTCAAGTTCAAAGGATGCAAAGTCCTCGAAAAACAAGGATACATGCTGAAACTCGAGCTTGACACCAGCAAAAAACCAGTACAACAACTAATCAACTACCTCCTCCAAAACTTTGACGTAGCAGACATCACAGTCACAGACCCACCAATAGAAGAAATCATCAAGAAAATCTACAAGGAATAAAAATGAACCTACAAGGCAACTGGGCATTTGCCAAAGCAGGCATAAAAGTATGGAGCGCATACAGATTTGAAGGCATCGTCATGATGCTAAGCACGCCCATCTCCCTGATAATCTACTACTTTCTATGGAAATCAATCTACGCATACATGGGAACAGCAACCGTAGGCGGATTCGCATTCCCAGAAATGGTAAACTACTACATCCTAAGCATGATAGTAGGATTCGTCACCTGGTCAGAAGTCGACAAATGGATGGAAAACGACCTCATCTGGGGAAGAATGATAACAGGACTCCTAAAACCAATCTCATTCATAACCTGGTACATGTCATTCGAAATAGGAATAAACCTGATGAACATACTATGGCAGATGATACCAGTGTTTTTGATAGGCTTCGTATTCTTCGGACTAAGAACAACAACAGCATTCAACACAATAGCCTTCCTCATATCAATCGTATTCGCGTTCTTCATATACTTCGGAATGACGTACTGCCTCGGACTAACAGCATTCTGGCTCAAAAGAATAGCAGGACTAAGAAGACTAAGAAGAGCAACACTCGGATTCTTCAGCGGAAGCTTCATACCACTAACACTATTCCCGGCGTGGTCGCAAACAATCTTCCACTACCTGCCATTCGAGTACACAAAATTCGTCCCAATCACCATTTATTTGGGCACGATAACAAAAGCGATGATAATCAAATCACTCGCCATACAATTACTCTGGATAGCAATCATCTATTTCATCGCGCATTTGATATGGAAAAGAGCAATTAAAAGATACGCGAGCGTGGGACTGTGAAATATTTCAAGCTATTACGGCGGTGCGCAGGAATCTGGATAATGAGAGACTTAGCATACAAATACGACTTTCTCATCAAAACAATCTCAGTAGTATTCTCAGACCTAATAGGACCACTAGTCACACTGTTCATCTACAACACAACATCAGGACTTCCAGGATGGACCTTCAGCCAACTAATGCTGTTCCAAGGAACACTAATACTCGTAATGGGGCTAGCAAGAACATCAGCATTCACACTATCCTGGTGGGTATTGGACGCGATAAACGAAGGAGAATTCGACCAGTATTTATTGAAACCATACCCAACACTTTTGTATCTGCTCGCACTAACAACAGACCACTACGGCATAGCAGAAATCATCGTAGGACTAGCAATAGTCATACACTCAGCAATGCAAATCGGCATACCATTCTTCACACTCGCAACACTCGCGTACATCATACTCGTAATAGCAGGCTACTTCGTGCACCTGTCAGCAAACATAATCATATCAAGCATGGGATTCATAGCAGTAAAAAGCGAAGCACTCGAATTCCTATACTCAAAAATCACAGACTTCGCAAGATACCCACTGAACGTTTACGGCACAGGAATAAGGTTCGCACTCACGTTTTTATTTCCCATAGCAGTCAGCAGTTTCTACCCAGCACAAGCACTCATCAGCGGAGTAACAGCAAAAATGCTGCTAATAACACTCCTGCCAGTAGCAGCATTCTTCATCGCATCACTAATGCTCTGGAGACACGCAATAAAAAGCTACTCAAGCGCAGGCGGGTAAAGCTTTCTAACAAACGCGCGCACACAAGTAGACTGCGCTTTTCCCCCAGCCAAAACACGAGAAGGCACTTCCTTCAAATAAACAACATACTGCTCGTCCAGCAGTTTAACAATGGTCGGACAGATTTCGTTTTCCATTCAAACCCCCCACCAAACCACATAAAGATAAGTACACTTTAATATTTATGTTCTATTACTTATATTACAGATATTAAACGTACACGCCGTAGGCGGATTTGGGTGGAACGAGAGTGCAACCAAGAGTAGTCGAAAAATCGCCATTATGCTCTCCGAATGAAAAGAGGACGAACTTTTAGTGCAATGGTGCTCGATTATGGCTGCTTGTCAAGAACCACCGGTCAATATCTCAGAAACAAAGTTTCTGACGAACTTGAAAACTTCGTTTTCAAGTGACCGGTGGCATGAAGCGAATGCTGCATAATGACGCGATACGGCACGGTGGTTCTTGAGCACACTCGAGAATCCACCCTATTGTGGTTTGCACATAGTAAACCACCAGTCATAGACTGGTGGATTCTCGATGTTTGAAAAATGACAAGTTTTTTATAAAAACTTCTTCTAAAACGTCGAATATGAAAGTAAAAGAAGTGAATTTGCTTAAAGAATCACTGGAAGAATTTTATGGACGTTTAATTGATGGAAAAATTGAACAAGCAAAAAATACATTAGAATTTGCATTCAAGATTTTTAATGAACTTAGGGTAATTATTCCTGCCATCATTCAAAGTCTTGAAGAAGATGGTGCAAATCAAATAAAGGACGCATGGCAGACAGTACAAACTGCATTGATAGAGTTCAAATTACTGGCTGACAAAGAGCTAAACATAACCGACCAGACCTTTGCCGAAGATCCTGAAACCTGGAAAGAATTACTATCCTGTGTTTTTAAAGAAAAAAAAGACGTGATTGGCTCTTTATTAGAAAGAATGAGTGATTTCCTGAAAACACCAGTTCAATCACAGATACTGCCACCATTTGAATATTCGCCTGAATATGCCAAACTTAAAGAAAAAGATAATCTTTATTCACAATATAAAGAAAGAATAACTGCAGTTGAAGAAAAAATCCTGTTTTATGTTTCAAAGGGCTGGTTTGATGTTCCAGGAGTCACACAGAAAATCAAAACAGGCCTGTGGAGAGGATGGAGGCACGCAGATTTACCCCACCCAATGGGAGATCACAGGATAGTTTATTCCTGGAATGACGAAAAGGCATTATTTAAAACGATAGACACGCATAAGCACTTAGGAATAGCTTAGGACAAATATTTCAATACTGTCCGAGAAGTTATGGCATCAAGCTCAGCTTCTTCAATATCAACAAGAGGCTCATGAATTTTCTCAGGTTCTGAACGTATGTCATCTGGAATTAGTATTCGAAGATTTAGCTTTTTTTCAATTCCGTTTGCTGGCTCGGCAAGAGCGCTTTTCTTCAGATTTCTACCACGATTTTTTAAACAAATACTATATTCTCCTCTGGCAGACATGATCGCAAATCCACTATTTTCTTTTTTAGCAGCAAAACACTCGTACCCATCAAAATCACGGTGATAGTTAAGGTCTATACCGCTATTTCCTTCTAGCGCCTGCTCATAAGAAACACCCGCAGTATTTCGCAACGGAATACCTAACTCAGCAGCAAGTCGGCGAACTGTTCTTTCAAGTATTGTTACTTCCTGAGAAACCCCCATTAGTTCTGTACAGGCTTTTGAAGTATTTAAATATTGTGACATACTATTTTCTAATTCTTCACAGTATATAAAACTTGTGCTTTTTTACCATTATTAAGTAGGTAAAAAAGCAGTTAATCGAGGAGGCAATCACTATATAGTCTTTGATAAATTTTAACACTTTTGCCCCCTCATAAATTTTGCCCCGGAGCTGAAGGCTGAGAGTGCAATGGTGCTCGAGTGAACGAAGAAGCCGCGTTCGGGCTCAATAAATTTAATAATGTTTGCCGATTTCTCATTGTCATGTTACAATACCATCATTGCAGATCTCTGGACAGTGCAGTTTATGGAAGGGTGGAAGCCAGTCCTGAACATGCTGACCAAGACTTCAAAGATGCATATTCCTGGTTAGAAAAAGAAGTTGGTTTTTATCCGTTATTCTTGGCAGTTGGAACAACTGACGAAGATATCAGAATGACCGGTTATCAGAATCAGTGGAGAAAAATCTTGTCAGATGGTCCAAATGATGTTCTTTTTTCATTCGAAAAGGTTGAAGGAGTTTTTATGGATTATGGTTATTGGCATTTGGTCCTGAATTCCAGCCATAAGAATTATCAAATGACGGATTATGAAAAAAGACTGATTTTCAAACCATCTTGGCCGAAATTAAAATGGCTGAAAAATGTAGAAAAAAAACCTTCTTCAGTTCAGTTAGTAACCCGAAGTTTGCACTTGCCGGATGCCAAAAGAGTCCGGGTCAGAAATCAACAAACTAAAAAGTTATTAGAATTCCGAGGATTTGAGAATGTTGAAGTAAGAAGAATTATTCTAGAAGAGCCCGACAGATATTAAACGCACTTACGACGTGTGGTCAAACTTCGTCCGAAGAGTTTTGGGTTTTAGGCAGACCGTTAAAAAACCTGAAATTGAAACTAACATCGCGATTTAACGAAGTTGATTTTTTGGCTAGTTATTCGTATAATTCTTCAGGAACCTTGAATTCTTTATCTGAGAAAACTATTTCTTCTGCCTGAGAAATTGCTTTTTTACAAATATCGGCCATATATTCATATTTAACTTCAACTTCCTTGCTTTTTATGGATGAACCGTATCTTGCAGTTTCTCTCTCATCTACATCTGATTTTTCTTCTTTAGCACTATAAACAGTTATTCTGTCAATAAATTCGTCATCATAATCCATTAGTCCACTATCTTTAGCATACCGCAAAAAAGCGGCAGTGCACTTTTGGCTTCTGCTTTCAATCCCAAACTTTGACAAAATAGCAAGAGCGCAATAATAAAGAGTATAAAACCACTCTTCAGGAATTTTGTAATCATACCCCTGCGATTTATACAAATCACAAAGCTGCAAGTTTATCTTTGCCTTAGCGATATATTCCTCCGCCATTTTATCGTCAGGCTTAGTGATAAGAAGGCCTTTATGCTTCCTGCCTTTCTCCTCATCCTTTGCAGCAAATACAAAACAGTCCCTGACTTCTTTCTTCATCTTTTAGCCACACTCCTTATGAACGCAATAAATTTTTCCTGCCCAAACAATATTATTCCTTTCTTAACAGCATCGATAAACACCTTATTCGGCTTCTCCAGCTCCTGCTTAAATTCTGCTTGTGTAAAACTCAAAGAATGAATCTTCTTGATTTGGGTTTTTTGGGTCTTCCTGATAGATTCATCGATGTCCAAAAATTTATTCTTGTTAGAAACAACACTCAGTATATCAATATCATCGGCTTCTTTCGGCGAATGAATTATACTTCCATAAATGACGAGGAAATCCACTTTTTTTTCAAGTTCTGCAAAATTACTGCGCCATCTCTGATTTTCTAAGGCGTCTTCTGTTAAAGCAAGAGCAAGATTTTTTTCAGTGAGAGGATTATCCCAGTTTAAACTTATACTATACGTGCTTGTTTTCCCTGCTCCAATCGGAGAAAGAACAGCAAGTTTTTCTGCTTCTAACTTTTTAAGAACTTTCCAAACTCCCACCCGGCTCATACCCAGTTCCTCGGCCAGGGCTGTTATAGTGGGTTTTACTGTAAAGTCTTTAAGCAGTATTTTCAGGATTTTCGCACCAGGTTTATCTGTTTTCATCTCACTGTTTCCTTTTAGTTAATAGTTATTAACCTTTAGTTAATAGCAATATATAAATGTTTCTATTTAGGAAGTCTTGCTCCAGAAAAATGGGGCACCTGCGAGACGTTTTATTGCACCATTCCAAATTTCTTGTTTTTTGCCGTCATTCTCGTGAAATGCTGCAGACTTTTTTGAAACACGCCATCACCATGACGTCTACGGCTTTCAATAAAACCTATACGAACTTTTTTGTAACCTTCCGAAAAATTTTGGAAATGCTTCCATGCTTGCACATCTGCTTTTAACACTTTAATTATATCAGGCGCGATAGTGAATCTCTCGTTCTCATCTTTAGATTTGTCAAAGACTTTTGAAACTGCATCAAGCCCGATAGGAGTCATCTTCTTTTCTTTAATGAGTCTGCGGATACGCTCCTTATTCATCTCTGAAACAGAGCTTTTAGGCCTTCGAGGAGTAAACCTCTGTGCAAACCTATCATTATCCACTCTTTTGACAATGCTGTCAATCCAACCATAGCAGAGTGCTTCTTCAACTGCGCTATCGTACGGGATTCTTGGCTTACCAGATGATTTTCTATAATAAACCAGCCAAATTTCTTTTTCTTTAGCGTGATTTTTAGCAAGCCATAAACGCCACGGTTCTCTATCAGTCACATAAAGTGTTTTTCCTAAATTCACATTTTCTTAGATGACCATCAGAATTTATAAAATATTCGAAAAACGCACAACAGATATTATTCGTCTATTACAATCCAAACGCCTGCGTGAATTCCTTCATCTGCTTGAAGTTCTGGATGAACTTCCTGCCGACATCAGTAAGCTCAAAAAAAGTCTTGTCATTAGAATGAGTCTCAACAATCATACTCTTCTGCTTCAATTCATCCAAGTACAATTTCATCCTCTGATGGGAAAGGTTTGACTTGTACAGCAAATGCGTGGGAATAATCCTTCCTCCCTTGTCCTCAATTGCACGAAGCATATCGTACACTATATCGATTTTTGAACGTTTCATTTGAACATCGTCTTAATCAATGCGAAAAGCAACAACAAATAGCCTGCTGCCTGAGTCAGTTCTGCAGCAACGTAAAACAGCTTGAGATGCGCCTCAAGCAAAAACAAGAGTTGAGCAACAGTCAAAAGCGAAAACGAAGCAAACACCAAACAAGCAGCAAGCTTGCACACCTTGCGATAATTCTGCCAGTAAGCCAAAGCGATAAAGCCCAGCAACAAAGCACTAATACCGTAAAAACTCATATAATAACTGCCGCTAAGCAGCAAACTCGGAATCAAAATCAGGAACAAAAGCGCAATAACACGCTTGTCAGCCAGCTTATGAGTAATCATGAACAAAAGCAGATAAGCAACCAAAGCAAGCAAGATATGCGCAACATAACCAGCATAGAAAATCGAGCCAACAAGCCTGGCAGGCACCTTAAACAATATTTCCTCCATCAACGCATCAGTAACAGCACGGGAAAGAAAACTCAACGTCAACAAGACCATGCTCACAGTAAAATAACCATACTTCCTCTCTTTCGTGAGCCTGTAAACCCTGAAAGACGCCAATGCAACAAAAAAAGCAATAACAGAAGCCAAAGCCTCCAAACAGGCATCAGCACCAAAAAACCAGCTCGGACCAAGATGAACGCTTACCATTGACGGAATACGAGTTTAACTGTTTTTAAGGTTTATGGATTTGATGTCTGCAAGAAAGATTTATAAACGAACCAACATCGTTACTTCTCATGAGTGAGTACAGGATTAATGAGGCGGTTGGTGTTTGGACAGCAATGTGCCCTCAAACAACAAGAGAAGCGCACACAAAAGGCAGAATAACCACGCTGATAGATCTATCAAAAGAAGGTGATACGAAAGCAAATAAACGATTGCTGCACGAATTCACTCCAACAATCGAAATGCTTGCAAAAGACATGTGCAATTTTAACAATTCTGATGCGGATTTAAAAGAAGCGAAAAGGGTAGCAAGAGAAGCTTTCGACTACGCAGTGCGCAGTTACGACCATGAAAGAACATTCGACTCACACATGAAATTATATGTAATAGGCGAGCTTTCTAAATTTCTGACACAATAAAACATGACTCTAGAAAACAGTCTGCAAAAAGAGAATGAAAAGCCCTGGAACAGTTCAGACTTCACAGGCAGAACCATCGCAGGGCACAAAATCATCAGAAAACTTGGCGAAGGCGGATTTGGAGTAGTGTACCTCGCTGAAAAAGACAACAGAAAATTCGCCCTAAAATTCCTAAAAGAAAACAAAACCCACCTTGTAAATGAACTGAAAAAAGAATACAGACTCGTTTCAGGAATCAGACATCCGAACGTGCTAAGAGTCCACGGATTCGATGCAGCATCATCATTCTACGGCCGCTTTGAGCCATCACCATTCATCATAATGGATTACGTGGAAGGCCTAAAAGCCCTTGATGTAACAGAAATAACCAATGACAAACTCTATCAAATCATGAACCAAACGATAGAAGGACTTCAGGCAGCACACGACTCAGGATTAATCCACAAGGACTTAAAACCAAACAACATACTGATCACACCAGACAACCAAGCCAAGATATCAGACTTCGGATTAGGGAAAATCATAACAGAACACCCAGAATTCTCAATGTCATTAAGACAATCACTTTCCAGAACAAAAGAATCAGCAGGCCTGGAAGGAACACTCGGATATTTCCCACCAGACCCTGAAGAGCACAAAAACCCAGACAAAAGATTCGACCTCTACAGCCTTGGCGTAATATTCTACCTAGTTTTAAACAATGCAAAACAACTCCCAAGAAGACAATTCCTTGAAGGCACCTGGGCAAAAATCGCAGAATTCTGCGCCCTCATTCCAGTAGCAGGACTTGCTGTCAAAAGCCTAATCAGCAGAAAAGAATACCCGGTAGTCAAACTAAGCCCTGTAGAAAAAATAAAAGAATACCAGCAAAGCATAAACCAGCTTGAAGGATGCTTTACCTCAGTCAAAAATGATTTAGACAACCTCTGGAGCCATTACAAAAAACAGTATTACAAAAGCAGAACTGAAACCAGAACAGTACCTGAAGTAGACATGGACGGAAACGTGACACTGAGAATCGAGACAGAAACAGTCTATTACTGGGAAGTTCCGAAAGGCCTGCCTGACAAAGACACAGTAAAAAAATGGAGAGACAACACAGAAGACATCACAAACAAAATAGCCTCAGTCAGCAAACAACCATTCTTCGACCACTCTGAAAACAATTTCGAAATAAATAAAGAAAAAGCCAACCTTGCAGGAGAAATAGCAATACTAGCCTGCGCTTACGGCTCAATCGGAGCAGCACTAATGTTCTACGAAGAAGGACTAGAACTGTTCACTGACAAACAATTCAGCGCCTCAAAAAACACGTCCAGAAGAAACCTGCTCAAACTAGGAACAGTAGCTGCAGCCTCTGTGCCAGTATACTTAATCGGCCAACACTATGCAGAATTAAGCGACGAAAGAACAGCAGAAGCAGGAGAAAAAGTCAAAAAAATATTGTACGACGTCAGAAACCTATCTGACAAAGAAATCATATCAGAAGTTGTAGGAGACACACCAGCAAACCTAATCAATACCATGAACGACTACGCAACAACAGCACAAAACGCAATAGGATACAGAGAAGGCAGCGCATTCGCATCACTATTTTCCAACGCCAAAATATCACAAAACAACCTTCAAAGAATACTCAACCCAATAAGCGAACAAATCTCAATTCCAATGAGAAACGCCTACGGCCTGAAAAAAGTCGGAGAATTCAACACCAAAGGTTCAACCGGCATACTGCTCGAACATTTACTGGAAGCAGGCGTCTTCGGCGGAATACTAGCAACAGTTTTAGGAATATCAGAACCAATCTTACAGACAACGAAATAGAACAAACTCTTAGATGACGAAATGACTAAAATAAGAAATGGACGGGCAGTCATAAACGGCAAAGTAGAGGATATCATGCTGCCAGAACAAGAGACCTATGTATTTGACTTCTCCAGATATAAGCACATCATTTCCGAACCGTTGCCAGGACAAAAAGGAGTTGAAAAAGTTGTTTGCAAAAATGCAAAAACAGAAATATTGCCAGGCAGTAAAGGTTTAGCCAGAGAAGAAAAAGGATTCTGGAAGCGAGCTGTTGGTTTTGAAACAGGAAATTCATCTGATCAAGCGACTGAGGAGTATAGATTAGTAAATAGAGATTTTGACATTTTACAAGGTGCTGATTTAGTTTATGCACATAAAGATTTAGAAGCCATTTTAACGCAACTCGGCGTATCTTCTCTCACACCATTCTTTAGACCATCCTTATTTGGATTGAGAACAACCGGCGAAACTATCCAAATGGAAGTTGCGCGGATGAAATGGACCACTGGAAGAACAGCCGCATTTGAAAAACCAGTAATAATTAACGGACAACCCTACCTATTAGAAGTAAAAGGCGTCAATTTTGGCGAAAAACCCATTGACCTAAGACAAAACTATTGTGATGGCGGGGAATGTGCCGGTGGTTTAACTGTTGCAAGAATGAACAATTCAATCGATATGCTCAAAAATCTCAACTCAAATGGTTACGATAGCGTAGTTTTAGTTGCAGCATATAAATTTCCACTCACTCAATTTGATGGACAAGAACTGGGAGCATACATCAGAGCAGTCAAATCTTCACCACCATTATCGCATTACGATGAAAATTTGCGGGATGTTGCTGAAGCCTTAGGCATGTCAAATAAAGAATTCGCCGAATACATTATACGCTCTGCGGCCAGAGACATGGCAATAATCTGGAAACTCGGAATTACACACGGCTGGGTTCACGAACAAAACATCAGAATTGGCGGTGTCAGCGACTTAACAGGCGCTCATTACGTCAGAGAATCCGGCTTTAATGGAGTTGCAACAGATGCAGAAATGCTAGTTGCCACTTCACAAAAGATTATGCAAAAATTGACAGGACCAAAAGAAATCAAATATCCTCCTAAAGAAATGTACGAAAAAGACCCAAAAAAAGCAAAAAGACTGGAAAGATTAGCAGATGAAAGCGAATATAAAGACCAAGCCAAACTCTATTGCATTACAAGAGAAATAATCACAACAGAACTAAACCGACAATTAGGACTATGGTTGCCGCCAGTCATAGGAACTACCACACTTGCAGCCGAGGTTTATGCGATGCAAAGAAGCATCGGATTAACAAATCCTAAAGAAAAACTTCACATTGAACATTATAAAGGCCATAAGAATGGAAAAGGAGCTTTCATTCCGTTATCATTAGATGATATACGAGTGCCAAAATATCACAAAACAACCTTCAAAGAATACTCAACCCGATAAGCGAACAAATCTCAATTCCAATGAGAAACGCCTATGGTCTGAAAAAAGTCGGAGAATTCAACACCAAGGGCTCAACCGGCGTAATACTTGAACATTTGCTGGAAGCAGGCATTTTCGGCGGAATAGTTGCCACCATTCTAGGAATAGCAGAACCAATATTCCAGACAACGAAGTAAAGCAAGCCACTTCTAAATTTCTGGCGCGATAAACATTGTCATTTCATAGTGGTCATGAAGGCAAGTTTTATAAACATCCTGAAAGCCAACAAAAACACATGGGCTTACTGGAATTCATACTGAAAAAAATAGGAATAAAACAAAAAACTGAAGAGAAACCAGAACAACCTCTCAGCCATTATTTCGTTGACATGACCACTTTCGCATTAGAACAGGTTCTTTCACAGATCCCCGATAATTACGTCACCATAAACCAAGCAGGCGAATTGCACGGAATCAAATCATTAGATATTATGCTCATATTAAAAAACGTGTATGAACTGGCTGTCGCTACAAGAGGAACACCCACAGACTATTTCGACCTGGCAAGCATCGAATCACAAATGGCAGGGTCAATGAATGATGAAGAGGCAGCAACTTATTACGCCTCTGCAATAGCCCACCTAAAAAAAGGAGCAAGAACATACCCAGACTATCAGTCCGAACTTGTCGTAAACCTATTCAAATTATGGAACTGCTCACATGAAGACGACCAGCCAGTTTTACAGGAAGCTTATAGAGAAGCCCAAAAACTCGATTCTGCCCAGAATTTGACGCCCGATACACTACACTATATTGCCAGGACATTCATAGATATGGCTGACTCAGATGATTTAAGCATGGATGCGCAGCAAAGAACCACGCTATTTCAAAGAGGAATAAAATACCTTCAAGAAATCGCGAATTCAGACGGCGAGTCCTGTGATTTTTATGCACTAGGCAATGCTCAAGACAAATTCAGCTACCACCGCACGGATTTACAGGAAAGAGCCGAGTTAAGGAAAAACGCCATTGAAAACTTAAGAAAATCCTATGAATCAGATAAAGATCCAACGACATTAGAGTACATAAGCGAAATTGAAGATGAAGAACTTACGTAACTTTTCACCAAAAAATTATTAAGCGCTGGCGATTAAAAGATAATTATGAAAAAGAGATTAACAATCATTCTCACATTATTTTTAATATTATCATTTTCCGCTATTGCAACAGCAGCAGATGCTGACAATGCCTGGAAACAACTGATGAACGGAAACCAACGCTTCGCTTCTGGTGAACAAACTGTCAGAGACTTTTCAATCAGACGCGCCGAGCTGATTACAGGACAGTATCCAATTGCAACAATTGTCAGCTGTTCTGACTCCAGAGTCCCGCCAGAACTATTATTCGACCAAGGACTAGGAGACTTGTTCATCGTTCGCGTAGCAGGCAACGTGGTAGGTCCCATTGAACTGGGCTCTATCGAATACAGCATTGAACACCTGCACGTGCCCCTAATCATCGTGTTAGGACACCAGAGCTGCGGAGCAGTTTCAGCAGCTCTTCAAGGACCAGCTGGAGGAAATATCAGAAGCATCACAGATCAAATAGAGCCAGCAGTGGAAATAGCCAAAACCAAACCAGGAAATCTATTAGATAATGCCATTGATGAAAACGTGAAGCTGGGCATCAAAAACATACTGGAAAACAGCCCAATTACAGAAGAGTACGTCAAAGAAGAAAAAGTTACAATCATAGGCGCTAAATACCACTTAGATACTGGAAAAGTAGAAGTAATAGAAATTGAAAATGACACAGCACATTCAACCACGCCAGGCTTTGAAGCAATCCTCGCTATTGCAAGCTTTTTTGCAGTAATATACTGGCATCACAAAGATTAGATTAAAACAAGCCCCACTTCTTCTTGCCTTCCTTCTCGAACTCCTGCAATAATTCAGCCTGCTTCTTAGAAACCTTCTTAGGAACTTCAACACTGACTTTAATCACAAAATCACCGACACGACTGCTTCTCAAGTCAGGCAAACCCTCTTCTTTCAAGCGCACTTCAGAATTATTTTGGGTGCCGGGCTTGATGTCAACCTTCTTTTTGCCTGCTAATGTTTCAACACTAATTTCTCCACCCAAACACGCTGTGGAAAAGCTGATTGGCTGGTCCATCACTAAATCATTCTCAACTCTCGCAAACCTTTCATCCTCAAGAACGTGAACGATAACATACAAATCACCAGCAGAAGCACCCTGACTACCAGCCTCGCCCTCGCCGGAAACACGCAACTTCATACCATCCTCAATACCAGCAGGAATCTTCACCTTAACAGGCTCCCTGCTCACAATAACGCCATCACCATCACAGGTTTCACAAACATTCTCAGCAACCTCGCCAGTACCCTTACAGGCACCACAGGAAGAAGTAGTAGCAAACACACCAAAAGGAGTCCTCTTAGCATGCCTCACCATACCCTGACCCTGACAATCAGAACACTGAACAAAATTCTTTCCACCCTTACCACGACACTCACTGCAAGTCACAGAACGCTGCATCTCAATCTCAGTTGTAGTCCCCTTTGAAACGTTTTCCAAAGTAATATCGACCTCTGCAACCAAATCCCTGCCAGGACGACCGCCACGCTTTGACTTAAAACCAAAACCAGAAAAGAACTGGTCAAAAATATCATCAAAATTAAAACCACCGGCAAAATCGCGGAAATCAAAACCAGCCTGCTGACCAAAATCAGCAGTGCCAAACTGGTCATACTGCTGACGCTTATCAGGATCACCAAGAACAGCAGCAGCCTCATTAATCTCCTTAAACTTATCAGAAGCATCAGCCTCCTTATTCAAATCAGGATGATACTTCTTAGCCAAACGCTTGTAAGCCTTCTTAACCTCATCCTGAGAAGCACCCTTCTCAACTCCAAGAACTTTATAGTAATCCTTACCCATACCGCCCCTTTACCTTATGCTCATCCGCATTCAAGACGTGGCTAAACTCAGCATCAACAAGCCTGCCAAAAGCATACTGGCCGAGCAGCCTGACAGCTAAATACAGCGCTATCAAACCAATTCCAACATATGCAAGTATCCGGTAATCCATTATTTTCCTCAAGCTGCGGTCTACGACTCAATTTTCTCTCCCCACGCTTTGCAAGGGGAGAGGAAAATTGACCTTGGTCTTGCCAAGGCGCGGCTTGGATTAATACTTACGCCTTCTCAGCGTCTACAACATCTTCCTTGCCAGCCTTCGCTTCTTTTGCCTTGCCAGCCTTCTGATACAAGGCAGTGGCAGCAGCGTGCAAAACCTGATTGCACTCGTCAAGCTTCTTCCTAATCTTAGCAGGATCACGAGGACTCTCTGCCATAAGCTTCTTCAGCTCATCAATCTTGTCCTTGACGTCCTTTATCTCCTTTTCGCTCACCTTACCCTCAAAGTCCTTCATCTGCTTCTCAGTAGTATAGATGATAGTATCCGCCTCATTGACAGTCTCAATCTCATCCTTTTTCTTCTTATCAGTCTCAGCAAACTCCTCAGCCTGCTTGCGCATCCTCTCAACCTCAGCAGAATCAAGCTTGTTAGGAGCAGTAATACGCATACTCTGCTCCTTACCAGTGCCCAAATCCTTAGCTGAAACATTCAAGATGCCGTTAGCATCAATGTCAAACGCGACCTCAATCTGAGGAACACCCCTCGGAGCAGAAGGAATGCCAACAAGATCAAACTGACCAAGCATTTTGTTATCAGCAAACATCGCCCTTTCACCCTGCGAAACCCTGATAGTAACAGCAGACTGATCGTCAGCAGCAGTGCTGAACACTTGACTGCGCTTCACAGGAATCGTGGTGTTCCTTTCGATAAGCTTTGTTAAAACTCCTCCCAAAGTCTCAATACCCAAACTCAAAGGAGTAACGTCCAAAAGCAAAATGTCCTTAACCTCTCCGGCAAGAACACCAGCCTGAATAGCAGCACCCATAGCAACACATTCCATCGGGTCAATACTTCTTTCAACCTTGCTGCCAAACCATTGCTCCAAATACTTCTGAACAATAGGCATCCTTGTAGGACCGCCAACAAGAATAACCTTAACCAAGTCCTTAACAGCCATCTTGGCATCAGACAAAGCCTGGTCAACACTCTTCTTGCACTTCTTAACAATAGGGTCAATAAGCTCTTCCAATTTAGCCCTTGTCAACTTCATCTGCAAATGCTTAGGACCAGCACTAGTCGCAGAAATGAAAGGCAAATTAATGTCAGTTTCAAGAACAGTGCTTAACTCAATCTTTGCCTTCTCAGCAGCCTCTCTAACACGCTGCATAGCAACAGCATCATCGTTCAAATCTATTCCAGAATCCTTCTGGAACTCCTTGACAATATGGCTGATAAGCACGTTATCCATATCAGTACCACCCAGCTGGGTATCACCAGAAGTTGAAACAACCTCGAAAACACCCTCTGAAAAGTCCATAACAGTAACGTCCAAAGTACCGCCACCAAGGTCAAAAACCAATATTTTCTGCTCTTGACCCTGCTTGTCAAGACCATACGACAAAGAAGCAGCAGTCGGCTCATTAATTATCCTGACAACTTCCAAACCGGCAATAGTGCCAGCATCCTTTGTAGCCTGCCTTTGATTGTCATCAAAATAAGCAGGAACAGTAATAACAGCCCGCTTGATAGGCTCACCAATAAAAGCCTCTGCATCCTTCCTGATTTTCTGCAGCAAAAACGCAGAAATCTGCTGAGGAGTATATTCCTTACCGTAAATTTGGTACTTGAAATTAGAACCCATCTTACGTTTAGCAGCGTAAACAGTACCATGCGGGTTGCTGACTGCTTGTCTTCTTGCAGGTTCGCCAACCAACAACTGCCCATCTTTTGTAAAAGCAACAAAAGACGGAAACGCCTTACCATACAACGAAACTCCTTCTGCTGAAGGAATAATCTTCGGCCTGCCAGCCTCCAAAACAGAAGCTGCACTGTTCGATGTGCCGAGATCTATACCAATTATTTTTTCTTTACCCATGTTTACCACTCTCCAAATTGTGATTCTTCGAAATCTTGACTTTCGCATAACGAATTACCTTGCCATTCATCATGTAACCCTTCTGCAATTCCTCAACTATGACATCTTCAGGCTTGTCGCTCTCAACCTGCAAAACAACCTCATGCTTGTAAGGATCAAACTTCTGACCAACAGCAATTATAGGAACAACACGCTCCTCATCCAACATCTTATGCAAATTCTTGAAAATCATCTCAATACCCTTCTTAGTCTGTTCAGGAACATCCTTAAGCTGTTGAAGCGCACGCTCAAAATCATCAATGACAAGCAAAAGCTTGACAACAAGCCTTTCTGAAGCAAAACTTACAACATCCTTTCTTTCCTTTTCAACACGCTTGCAATAATTCTCAAACTCAGCCTGCAAACGCTTCAAATGATCAGTATAGTCAGCCAGCTGAGCATCCTTTTTAACAAGCTCGCGCTTGAACACTTCAGTTTCCTTGTCGGCCTTTTTCATAATTCCCATGTCTTCACCCGTTGACTTTAAGTCAACGAAGTAGATGGTAGACTTAACTCCTATATAAAGCTTTCGGAAATAGTAAGGTTTATATAGTTGTTATGATTACCATGATAAAACAAAATAACCGAGGTGAATTTTATGGCACAAGAACAAATAAGCATAAACATTAACGACGGAGAACCATTCTTTGCACACGAAGCAACAGTCAACTTCACGCCAACACAGCTGACTCTGGACTTCAAATGCATAACTCCAAGAACAGACCCAAGAAGCAAAAAGCCAAGCTTCCAGCTAAAACACAACGTAATAATGCTCGAGCCATGGCACGCAAAAAGCCTCGTAGGAGTGCTTAACAGCGTAATACAAAAATACGAAGAAGAATTCGGCAAAATACAAAAGCCAAAATCGCTTGAAAAAGCAGAAAAAAAACAGAAAGAATACATGAAAAAAGCAGGAGAACAAGTGCCTGAAGTGCCAACTTACATGGGATAAGATGTTTGTAAGAAGAATAACCATTGTAAACGTCAGAAGACCCAGACAGGTTTCAGTAAACGAAGAACTCCAATGGTTCGGCACATCCCTAGGACTGTTTGGAGAGCGGGACCGCGATAAGTCCTGCTTCCGAATATTTATTGAATTAATCAAAGCAATAAAAGCAACAGGCGGGCTAACAAGCGACCAACTTGCAGACAGACTAGGACTGACAAGAGCAACAGTAGTGCACCACCTCAACACGCTGATGGAAAAAGGAATAATAACACACGAAGGCAACAAATACATAATGCGAGGAGACCGGCTGACATTACTTGTAGACGACTTGCAAAGAGACACAGACAGAGCAATACAAGAAATGAAAAAAGCAGCAGAAGAATTAGACAGAATGCTGCAACTGTAAACTCTCAGAACATTTATAAATAATTATTTGAAACAGCGAAAATATGGCAGACATCATCTTCACAAGCATAACAACTCCAGTAGGAATAGACTGTGAAGATCTAGCAAAATGCTCAAGTTCTGAACACATCTACTCACATCTCGAATACGAACAAGACGTCTTCGGAGCAAGAGCACAATTAGACCATTATCCCCTTGACCTGATAGCCAGCAACATACGAGCCTCATCAGTAGTACTGCACTGGCCAACCATGAAACAACTTCTTGCAGAAATCAGGTGCGAAAAGCCGTTGTATGTTGCAATGCAGGTAACCGCGCCAACATTCGAAAGAGCAGAGAATATGACCAGAAAAATCAAAGAACTCTTTCCAGAAGTAAAAGTCATCTACGGAGGATACGCACCAGAAAAAGGCTCTGCAGACGAACTCTTTCTAGGAGAAGGAGTCTCAAGGTTCAGAGAATTCTTAGGAGAAGAACAAAGAGAAATAACGCACCCCTTAATGATACTCAAATACGGAGTGCTAAACATACCCCTCGGCACAGGCTCAGGAGTAATCCTGGCAAACGTAGGATGCGGAAACAAATGCGATTTCTGCGCAACCTCCCACTACCACAACGGAAAAAAAACCGCACTATTGAACGGAGAAGAAGTCAACTCGCTAGTTTCCAAATATGTTGAAGCAGGACTAAGCGAAATAACCATGTTCAACGAAGACCATCTCGAAGACAAAGTCAGAAACGAATCCTTCCACAAACACGTCAAAGAACTCAAAAAACTCATCAACATCACCTGCTTCGGCACAACAAAAAGCGTCAGACAATACAAACCAGAAGAACTCTTCGACTTAGGCTACCACATCTGGGCAGGGTTTGAAGACTTCTCATCAATGTACTCAAAAAATAACTATGATGAAATCAAAGATTTTGTGGAAACCATGCACGCACACGGCATACTATTGATTGCCTCAAGCTTCATAGGAGACCCAAAACAGACGCTTCAAGACTGCAAAACAACAATAGACAGGATGATAGAATTAGCACCTTACACCATGCAAATGAACATCAAAACCCCATTCCCAGGCACGCCCTTCCACGAAAAAGTTCACATCACTGACAAAAGATACAAGAATTACGAAGGAAACCACTTAGTCTTTGAACACCCAACAATTACAAAAGAACAAATGGAAGCACTACAGCTCCAAGCGCAAAAAAGAGACTACTTCGAACTCGGACCATCAATCATCAGAGCACTAGCCATTTCCTTCAAAGGATACAAAACTTTCAAGAATTCCGGAGTTCCAAGAATCAGGCAAAGAGTTGAACAAAACTCAAACACGCTAAGACGCGCACTCCCACTAATCGATTTGGCAATCAACAGACACCCAAACCCAGAAGTCAAAGACAAAATAAGACAGCTCAGAGGAGACATCATATCAGCAATAGGCAAACCAAGCTTTTACATCCCACAAAGAATCCTGGTAAACTGCCTCGGAATGTACGAATCAGCAAGAATATCACTTGAAAGAAGAATACCAGCGCTAATGCGCCAGCCAAAATTCAAAAGAAACACTTACGAAAACGGAGTTATTGTTTAGTGCAAAATGGAATGCCAAAAAGAAATAAACCTTAAAGACTGCACGTGCACATACCCAGGATGCCCAAACAGAGGAATGTGCTGCAAATGCATAAGAGAACACCGCGAAAGAGGAGAATTACCTGGGTGCCTATTCCCGCCAGAAGCAGAACAAACATATGACAGAAGCATCAAAGCATTTGTGAATGCACACAAAAAACTGATAAATTAAATTCATTCTAAAACAACACAACCACCTTTTTATACCAACCAGCACACCCAGCACGCATGAATCAATGCCAAGCCTGCAAAGACTGCTGCAAATTTGAAGAAAAAGACGCGTATTACGCGCCAATATTCACTCAAGAAGAACTAACAAAAATAAAAGACGAAAACAACACGTTCTTTCCATTTAAAAATTCAAGAAACATCTTTCAAATAAAACTGATAAAAACAAAACACCCCAAAATACTAGCCTGCCCATACCTAAACGAAGAAACACACCTGTGCGAAATCTACGAAATAAGACCAATTGACTGCAAAATATGGCCATTCCTCTTCATGAACAACAAAAACAAAGACAAAACACTACTAGCGTGCTGGGACAAAGACGCCTGCCCAAAAACAGACAAAATGACGCAGGAAGAATACAACAAATACCTAAGCGAACAAGAAAAAGAATTAACGAAAATGAACATGACAGAATTCATCAAAAAAAATCCAGAATACATCTGGGACTACGAACCATACACGATAACCATAAAAGAAATAAGCCCAGCCAAACAACACACAAAAACTTAATTCTCAAAGAACCCGAGCTTGTTTTTCTTCAAGCACTTCATTTTAATCTGTACTAGACACTTCAACACCAAAAAGACCATCAAAGTTTTGCTGATATTTCCTATATGCCTTCGAGGTTGTTGATTCAAAAATCAGAGTAATTTGTTCTTTAGCAGCGCGTTCGGCTTCAAATTCAACAGGATAATGCCTAACACAAGCACTCCAAAGAGCACCAAAAAACTCAGTTTGCACACCGGTTCTTGCCTTAGAAAGGTCTATGCGAATTCTTGCACCTTCAGATATGGCTCTGTCTACAACCGTCGCGATTGAGGCGTATTCTCTCTCCCCAGCATATAACTGAGGAACCCCAATCTCATACACTTTCTGTGCTGGTGCTTCTGGCGTCATCATAGTCATTAAATACCTTGAAATATATTAAATTTTCTTAAAAAATAAGAACGTCAAGAAATTACAAAAAATTAAAAACTTTCCCATCTAACAAAGATGAGATAAGATGAAAGGCCTATCACAACAACGCCTACGACGATGCCGACCTTCACTGCAGTTGACTTCGCAGACAGTTCAAACGTGAACAAGTCCTTCAAAGCCCTGCCCAACCTTGTAAACAAGCCATCCTTAACTTCAGCCTGAACAGGAACAATCTTCTCGTCAGCCTTAGGCTCTTCAACAATAGGAACTACAGGAACAACAGGCTCAACCTTAGGCGTAACCTTAGGCGTTGCAGTAAAGTTAAACAAAGGCAACAAAGGCGCAACAACAGCCTCAGGAGCACCTGCATTCTTAACCACAATATTAGCAGTAGTCCTGCTGACATCAGTAATCGCCAAATCAAGATCAGCAACACCATCCTTGCTCAAATCAAAGAGCTTGTGCTCTCCTTTCTTGATAGTGTAGAAAACACCATTCAAAACCCACTCAGTTGTACCAGCAGTCATATCTGCCCTGCGCATAAGCATAGGCAACTGAAGAGGCTTCGTGTCCTTGCTAAACTGCAAAGGCTGACCGATGAACACGACTTTAGCCAATGGCGCGTCAGTAAGAGCTATCCTACTAACACCGCCACTACCCCCCCCGGGTCCTCCATGGCGGCCTGGAGATGAAGATGGTTGTACATCAGGCGTTGTTGGCGTTGTTGCAATATTAAATGTCTGTGAAGTATTGCTTGAAAGACTAAAGCTGTCAGTCACTGTCAAAGTTATATTGTAACTACCAATATTTGCATAAGTCTTTGAAACATTTGCAGATGTATTAGTGCTATTATCACTGAAAGTCCAATTGTATAACAAAGAATCATTCAAAGGACCAGGAATATTAGCATCAGTGCTTGTACTTGTGAACGTCAAAGTACTTCCAGGAGTTCTGGTGCTGCTTATTGTAAAGCTTGCAACAGGAGCAACAGGAACTATCTGAGACAAGTTCGCAGTACCATTTTGAGATGCATTGTAAGGAGGATAACTGCCAACAGTTATCGTACCACTGTAAATCACGTTGTTTGTGATGTTTGCGTTTGTAACGTTAGCGTTGCTGAAAGTACTGTTTACAATTGTGCTTCCAGATATTGTTGAATTGAAAATATTACTGCCAGTTATCGAACTGTTTGAAACAGTGCTGTAAGTAACATTGCTGTTCCTTACATTGCTTGACTGAATATTGCTTCCAGTCAAATCACTCGGATCATAGAAACCATTAGCCAAATTGCAGTTTGAAGCATTAATAGTCAAAACAGTCGCATTGCTGATGACACAGTTGGTCAACACTGAATTGTCAATAGTTGAGTTTGAAGCAGTAACGTTTGTCAACGTGTTGCTAAAACCAACATCACTCAAAAGAGTGCTGGCATTAATCGTGCTAGACTTCATAATAGTGCTGTTAATCGTGTTAGTGCCAACCAAAGTGCTTCCGTCCAATATGTTCTGCACACTGTACGTCAAATCAGTATTCTGAGCAGAGTTCTGGCTGTTGCACGCAACAGAAACATTTTTTGAACCAAGAGTCAAACCAGTAATGTTTGCAACATGATTCAAACCATCTGAAGTCGTGAAATTATGACCCATATTACCCTGAGCAACGTCATTAAAGTCCCAACTGCAGGTTGTAACTGCAGATGTAGTAACGTTCATCTGGAAATTACTGTAATTAAATGAAGCGCCACTCGCAGGACTAATGTTTGTTATCGCTATAGTAGGCACAACAGTCAAATACCTTGTAATCTGACCAGCAGACACGTTAGTGTTGCCTGGGAAGATTGCAGTAATCGGAATAGTAAATGATGCAGTACCGTTAAACAAGTTGCTGTAATTCAACGGAGACGTTCCGTTAGTTACCTGAGTTCCGTTCACATACAAGTTTACAAAACCACCTGCAGGATTGGTAACGTTAGCAAGCATTGATATGTTTCCAGCCTGAGCAGTAACGTTTCCAGCAACACCGTTAATTAACAAATCAATAACAGGAGTGCCCTGAGTAACTGTATAATTAGCGCTTGAAGTGCTGTTCAAGTTATTTGAAGTATCATTCGCAAACCATTTGTAAGTGTGGTTGCCAACTGTCAAAGATGTTAAGTTGACCTGATAAGTGCTTGAATTGCCAACTTGTGTTGCAGTTGAATTAGTTGAATTGTCCAATTCAAGCTTCACAGTGCCAACAGCAACATTGTCTGTAACAACAACGCCAAACGTGTACAATGAAGTATACGTAGCAGGCGACAAAGGACTTACCAACTGAGAGCCAAATGAAGGCGCAGTTGTATCCTGAACATTAACAAAGTATGTAGTTGAAGCAGCAGTGTAATTCTGGTTTCCTGCATATGTCGCAGTTATATTGTACGGTCCTGAAGCATTGAAAGTCTGGTTAACACTCAAAGGTGAAGCACCACTACCAATCAAAGCACCATTTCTGTACAATGAAACATTGCCGGTATTGCTTGTCAAGTTTGCAACAATAGGAACAACACTGTTCTGAGCAACTGAAATGTTGCCAGCAGTACCGTTCAAAGTCAAATTCAATGAGCTGTTAGCAGGCAAAATAGTAAAGTTAGATGAGTTTGTGCTGTTCAGGTTATTAGCTGAATCACGAGCAAACCATCTGTAAGTATAATTGCCAGCAGCAAGATTCTGCAATGTAATATTGTAGAACGTACTGTTCTGAGTCACGTTAGTATAATTAGTTCCACTAAGCTGGAAAGTGACATTTGAAACATTCACGTTGTCAGTCCAGTTAATACCCCAAGTATAGCTCGCATTGAAAACGTAAATGCTCGGGTTTGCAGGAGTGACTTCATTAGCAGCAACAGGAGCTGAAATATCGCTCAAGTTCAACTTGAAAGTTCCGTTAGTGCACGCATTGAAGTTATCGCAGACAGACAAAGTAACATTGAACAAGCCATTAGCTGACGGAGTGAAATTAATCATTCCAGAGCTGTTAATCGCAAATCCTGAAAGAGCAGGAGTCACATTAACAAGGCTGAAAGTCAAAGTATCATTTGTCGGATCAACATCAGTCGCATTAACCTGATAGGTGAACACAATACCTGCTTCGCCAGTCTTGTCAGACAAGTTAACAAATACAGGAGCATCGTTAACGTTCAATATTGTAATACTGATGTTCTGCGACGCATTCCTGCCAGTGCCGTCAAACAAGTACAAAGTAATATTATCACTACCAGTTGCATTTGCTTTAGGAACTACAAGCAAGTAATCTGTGGTTGAGTTAAGAGTTGCAGTGAACAAAGCATTGCTCAAAACATTAACCGGAGTCATATTGCTCTGGTTTGCAAACTGCATCTTCCAATTCAAAGTGTTGCCATTAGCACCAGGACCTTCCTCAGGATCATTCTCGAAAGGAGTCAAGTCAATGCTGTTAGGCACTTCCTCGTAAGTATTAATATTTGGAATCACTGAATTAAAGAACGGCGCATCATCAACAAAGCCAAGGAATAATTGCGCAGTAACCTTTGCTGAAAGCCTTCCAGGGTCAGTAGCAGTAACATTGAAAGTTCTTGTACCATTAATATTAAATTCAGGCATAATGGTCAAACTTGGAGCTGCATTGTCAATCATAAAGCCAACATTCAACGTCGGAGTAACAGTGTAAGTCAATGAAACATCATCAACATCCTTAAAGACAGTTGACAAGTTCAAAACAAAAGTAGTACTCTCATTAATGTGTATGCTTGGAGTTGAAATAACAACAGGAGCATCGTTAACAGGAGTAACACTCAAATCAATGCTTGAATAAGCAATAACACTGCCATCTGTAACACTGACGTTAATCACGCCATTGCCATTCTGGTCCTGCTTCGGGTAAACAGACAAATACTTGTCCTCAACACGAGCAGTTGCAAGAGAGCTTGGAGTGACTGAAATAACATTGAAAACAAGATTCTCAACAGGAGTATCTGCGTCAGAGACGTAGTCTCTCAAGTTCAAATATCTCACAGCAGTAGAATCTTCATTAATAGTAACTGTTGCTTCATCCAAAGCCAAACTATTAGGAGCTTCAGCATAAGACTGAACGTTAACAACAACACGATCTCTAGCAGTAGCACCCTGAGTATCCTTCAACATGAAGGATATGGTTTCCTGACCAGTAAATGAAGCAGGAGCGCTGAATGTAACCAAGCCAGAAAGCTGGTCAATTACAACTTCAACAGTTGAATTTCCGCCAGTAACACTCAAAACAAGGTCGCTGTCAGAATCCTGCTCATCACGAACATAAGTATGATAATTAAACGAACTTGAAGTACCTGCCTGGAACTGAATGCTGTCAGGCAAATTCATCCAAGGAGGCATGTTAGCTTCTGATTCATTAGCACCAGGATGCAAGACTACAGCAATAGTTTTGTCTGAAGTCACATCAACAGAGCCCCTCTTTGAACCAAAGTTAGATGCGCTAATAGTATAAGTGTAAGTTCCCTCAGGAATTGAGTCAAAAACAACCTGACCCTGAGCATCTGTTGCCTTAGCTTCAAAACTGCCCAAAGCCACAGAAGCAGCACCAATACCATTGCCGTCTGCAGAACTTCTTACATTAAAATAGACATTATAGGAAAGATCTCCCAAAACATTCAACTGCAAACTCTCTTCATCAGTAATCTCTGCATTAGTTGTAGTCAAAGCAGAATTTGCCTTGCCTTTAACTGTAACAGTATAAACACCTGCAGTTGTTGGAGTAAAAACAAACGAGTATGTAACAGGCGCTATAGAGTCCGGGTTTGCGAACAAGGTCTCAGTTTTGCTGAAAACAGTTGTTGCACCGTTCTTGACAACGTATTCAATATCTGTCTGAACAGGCGTATACGGACCTGTAACACCATCTGCGTGGTTTGTAATCTTGTTATAAGAAACCAAAACAGTCTGACCAATCCTTGGATAAGTATCATTAACAGTCAGCTGGTTAAGTATAGTATAGAACTGGCTCTGAGGAGCAGACTGCAAAACAGTAAACGCGCCCTGAGCATTAGAATCTTCATAACGGTCGCACTGGTCATCCACGATTTGTGCAGTAACACGAACCAAAAAGTTTCCTGTTTCAGCAGGAAGATAAGTAAAGCTTACAGGAACAGAGCTTTCAGCAATCAAAGAATTGCCTTTAACAGCACTGAATTCCCTCTGTTGATTGTGAACAACAACATTGTTCTTCAAAACTTCAATCTTGACAATAGTATCAGCACCATAAAATTCCTGCATGAACTGAGGAGGAATAAATCCAACCTTGTTAGCAACAAACTGGAAAGCGCTTGCAGTACTTGCGTCAAGCTTTGCATTAGTATTAACAACCAAAGGAATGTTCGGCTGCAATTCATTAACAAAATTCAGCTCGCTTACAGTAGCACGGCAAACAACCGGGTACTTGGTAAAGTAAACATTAGATGAAACAGGAGCACCAGCGCCTGGAACTCCAGCAGTATTCCAACTGGCTTTAACTACATAAGGCCTGTATCCCTTGCTTACAAAAAATACAGCATAATCAAAAGTGTTCCTGACATCAGGATAACGAACAACAATCCTGCCATCAGCAGCATAAGGACCTTTTATAATCTGACCTGAGAAAGGACCAACACTGTCACAAGTTGCATCAAGGCAATTGTAAGCCGTAGCATTAACGTTAGCCTGGTCAGCAATGTAAGTAACATCAACATAAGCACTGACGATTGGAATCGCCAATAATACCAAAATCGCTAATAGTAACTTTTTCATTTTTTAGGACCTATGTCAGGACCTCCTTCTTCTCCGCCCTGCGTAACAGGATTGTAATGCTGCGTTTTCTCAGGACCCAACTGAGGGAATGTCTTAGGGAAAGCAGTGTATAACATTGAATGAATGCCAGCAATATTGTAAGCTGCGCTACCTGCAACAACACCTGCCTGAGCAAGGCTTGACGCAATAGCAGAATAGAATTCAGCACGCCTGCCGTGAGCACTTCCTACAAAATTATCTCTAGTCATAAAACCATTATTGATGCGGTTGCCGTAAGCAAGCATCTCGCGCATTGCAAGAGAAGGAACTTCTTGTTCAGGAGACTTGTGGTCCCTGCTCAAAGCAGTCCTTCCAACATCAAAAGGAACAGCAAAGCTGTACAACGGAAGTATTGATTCCAAAATCTTACCAAGACTGACGCTGCCATCATGAGCTTGTTTTCCAGATTTCTCAAATGCAGAGAGAGCATCATCAACCATAATCCTTACGATTGCCTGATACTGCTCATCGCTAATCAAACGACCACTGGTCTTTGTCTTAGGATCTGAATACTCGACCTTATGAGCTTCGCAAGCCATACTCAAAGCAGCAGCAAGATACTTGTTGCAAATCCTGTGCATGCTTTCAGGGCTTGATTCCCTTGCTTCCAATTCAATCTGGCCAAGCAATTCCTCATAAACGCTTCTCAAGCTTTTACCTACAAGATCCTGAGGATCCTTGTAAACATCAGCAAAAACGCTTTTTTCAGTAATAATATCAGTAACTTTCTGGCCGAGCAATTCGTCCAAAACAAACCTTCCCTCACCCTTAGCTTTACCGTACTGGTCAAAACCGGTCTGGGACTTCAAAATTTCAGCACTAATGTGATTTGCGCTGTCCACAAGACCGAGATAGCCTTCGATTGTCTCTATATCAGCCGTAGCCCTTAACATACGGTCTACATCGTCGAGACCTTCCCTGTTAAACTTCAACATGCGTTCAAATTCATCTTTAGACTTAACACGCTTGAAAGCAGACAAAAACTTCTGGCGCTTTTCAAAATCCAAATTCTTAATAGACTCCTGCAAAGCAGCAAGGTCTTTCTTAACATTTTCAAGTTCAGCAGGGTCAGTCTTGACACCCAAATCATAATCAACGTTTCTATCAAAACTGTCAACAAGCAAATAAGCCATTCTTGAAGAACTCAACCTTGCAACAAGGTCGTTCTGTTTTTCAAACATAGAGAATAATTCCTGAGCATCCTTGCCAAGAGCGCCTGCCTCCTTGCGAAGAGCTTCCGGAGCCTTATAAGAACCAATAGTAGCACCCAAACTCGTGCATTCCAAAATACCGTCAGACAATTGTTTCAGAGATTCGATGTTCTTGCACTTGTAATCAACAGCCGTACGCCTATCTGCACGGGGAATATCAAAGGGGTCGATGCCACGAGTATATGTTGGATCAACTGTGCAGTTAATACCTGACAATGCAACCAAAAGGCCTGCTGTTGCCAAGACTTTCTTAGGAAAGTTCAATACTTTTCCTATCAGTGATTTCTCTGTACGTTGCTCTAAAGAAAATACGTTCTTGTCAGTTTTGTGGTTTATCATGTTATTTGACACCCCTGTAGAGGAGTAAAAGACCGACCACTATATAAAGCTTTCGATTTATGAGCACTACTGAGTGACAACAGACCTATATTCCAGACACTATATATAGAAGGCGAAATTAACGATTTTTAGGTCTGAGCTTCAAAAACTCACTCTCAGGAAGGTCATAGAACACCTGCCTCTTGACGCGCAGGACAGTCTGGTTCCCTGCAACCAAAACACTCAATCATCCACCTCAGAATGCAAACTCGGACGGATAACAAAAGGAAAACAACACTACTCGTCAGCCCAGGCCTCAGCAGATTCCTCTTCCTCTACCTTTTCACCAGAAGTCTCCACATCCTCCTCGTACTCAGCTTCCTCGTCGGAAAGCACTTCAGGCTCGATTTCCTCTTTGATTTCTTTAGGTTCTTCCTCTTTTTCGAAGTCTTCGTGTTGCTTGTCGTTCTTAGGCAATCCAACCACCTCTTAGAGCTTTTTTATTGCGAATGCGCGCGCCTGCTCGGCCTTGATTTCTCAGAACCCACGCCCTTCTTGTGAAGGCCACGGGTACGCTTGCCAGCGCTGGTCAAACCTCTGAACACCCTGCCCTGCACTTGAACAAGAGCACGGTCGGCCATAACGATCTCATACCAGTAATTTTTACCGTCCTGAAGAACATAATAAGAGTTCAAAACTTCACAGTTAGTGTACGCCCTGCCAGCGCGCTCCTCTGCAATATTCTGATAATTCTTGCGCATATTAAGACGAGAACTCATATTGTGAGAATGACGACCACCACTCCAGTCAGGACGCTTGTGAGTGCCCCTTGTGACACGCTGGCGAACCATAAAGATGCCCTGCACGTGCTTGAAGCCAATAGCCTTGGCACGGTCAAGCCTTGTCGGATGCTCAATCCTCAAAGTAACCGGCTCACGACGCCACGCAATCAAGCGCTCTCTTTTAAGCTCTGCAGGCATACCATTTTCACGCCAGCTGTTTGATAATTGTTTGAAAAGGGCCATGGTTTTGGGTTTATATGACTGATTTAAAAAGGTTTCTATACCGAGTGACCACAGAATACACACGCAAGAGAATTCCTTTTATTATCAAACACAGTATCCCTTTCGTAATGAATGATGTGACTGCAACCAGTACATTTAGGCTCTATAAAATCAATGCTGTCAAAATACCTAATAGGTTCCATATTAAGCTCCCTCCAGATTCCTAACTACGCCTCTCTTAGATACAGTAAAGCCATTATAGAACTTAAAGGATTTATATTTAGTGCTAAGAAATTATATAAAATATTAAGAAGTTATCCAATAATACAACAATTGTTTAAGAAAAGACTTGCCTTGAAGTTTTTCATGACCGTTGATATCGTATCTTCTGATCTCACCCGCTGTTTCAGCACGACGAAGAATAATTTCCAGCTCACGCTCATTAAGCGAAAAACGCTCTCCAACCTCTGCAGATTCAATGCCAGGAAAGCGATATACCAATTGAGTTACCTGCATTCTGGTCTTAAAAAGGTCTGTCATCACTACCACCCAGCTCGAGGGAAAAAGGAACTATTTATAACTTTTTCTAAAATGCGCAGAAAACAAAGCAATTTCTAAACAAATATAAACATCTGCCATTTTGCCCTTCCTATGAAAATAATGATATGCGGAAGCATGACTTTTTCAAAGGAAATGCTCGCTGCAAAAGAGAAACTTGAAAAACAGGGGCACATAGTAAAACTGCCCTGTGATATTGATACTCACCTAGAAAACAGCAAGTTAATAGACGATCTAGAAACAGATTTTGAATACTGCACAAAGCACAACATAATGAAAACCTGCATGGACACTCTGACAAAAAGCGACGCAATATTGGTAATGAACCATCGCAAAAACAGCATTAACGGCTACATCGGAACAGCCTGCCTGATGGAAATAGGACTGGCATATTATCTCGGCAAAAAAATATTCCTCTTAAATCCCACACCAAAACCCTCTGAAGCAAGATGGGCTCACGAAATAAGAATAATAGGACCAACAATAATAAACGGCGACTTTGCCAAAGTATCTTAAATAAAAATGTTTTATTGCTACCCGCATTTGACAATATGACAACATTTGAAAATTTGGTCGACTATCTTGATTCAGGAGGCTATTTTGACACCACAAAAGAGGCCGTCAGCAAGCTGGGCATTTCTTCAACAACTTTTACAAGATGGAGTAGAAAATTGTATGAGACTCACCACGAACCTTACTCGCGCGTAACTGCGATTGATTCGAGGGGAAAAACGTATTATTACGACATTCATAAACGCGTGAAAGTGTATACGCGCACCTATAGACCACCTTCGGGAGAATACAAGAACAACACAGTATATCAAATAATTCTACAACTGGGAGTGGCAAGAGCTGAAAATCCAGGCCTGCCCCTTCCCGATGTTGGCGCTTTGGCAAACGCTTTTTCCAGATCGCGCTATAAGCTTTACGCAGAATTCAGGAAAGTCGCAAAAAAGCACGCATCTCCGAATGGCGCACCACGTTTCACTTTTCCTTTCGAGAAAAATTGGGGAGGCAGCAGGCATCACTAAAAACCAGCCGGCAAGCTCTGCCTTGTATTCTTGGTCAAATCATCAACACCAATGCCGAGAACTGCGAAACAATAGAAAGGTTTATAAATAAGTATCAATTAGATACTAACTGATAACTATGGAACAGATTTTAGAAAAGCCAGCACACAGCCCAACACTAGACACAGTGCTAATGGTTGAAGAAACAATACGAAACGCAAAAGAAGTCATAAAAATTGCAGAACTAAAAAGAAGACTACCGCGCCAAGTAAACCACAACACGCTCAAAATAATTCTTGCTTATTTGCAGAAAAACGGCAAAATAGAGTTCACTCCTGACGGCGTTGTCTGGATTTCAATGCCAAAAGAATTTTACCGAAAGGTTTAAATACTATACCTTTTTAGCATCAATTGATACAAAATGAGCATTCAAGCGTTAGAATTTAGCGAAACAGAACTAGTGCAGAAAGAAGACCACAAGGTTAAGAGGTATCCTAATCTTAACACTGTTTTAATGGTGGAAGATTTTCTGAAGGCGCACAGGGATGTGCCAATGAAAGTTTCAGACATCAAGAAACAGCTTCCAAAGCAAATAATGCACGAAACACTAAAAGTCATTCTTGAGTATCTTTGGAAGAGCGGCAAAATAATTTACGGACCAAAAGGCATCCAATGGATTTATTCTGAACCAGAACACCTCCGTAAAATGCTGGAAAACACACTGGAAGTGTGAAATGTTTTTTGGAAAAGAAGTCAGAGTGAAACTAAAAGGCCAAGCCAGAGAAGCGTACCTGGAGCTCAAGAAACGGGGAGACAAGGAAGCGGAGACTATGCTTCGCTCAATACACCGCATTATTGACGTTCTCAAAGAGCATCCCCAGTTCGGAGACCCAATAAAAAAACAGCTCATTCCACAAAAATTTCTTGAAATGGAAATACAAAACTTATACCGTGCAGAACTATCAAACTACTGGAGAATGCTATACACACTTGAAGGAACCCAAATAGAAATTTTTTGTTTTGTCCTAAGCATCATGGACCACAAAGAATACGACCAATTATTCGGGTACAAAAAGAAATAATCAAAAATTGCCCAAAGAGCTCTGCCTTGTATTCTTGGTCAAATCATCAACACCAATACCGAGAACAGCAAAGATGCGCTCAACACCAGGAATAATCTGGTTCTGGACATAATATTCGCCATCGTACTCGTCCTGACTTGCTTCATCAGCCAATTTGACCTTATCACGAATCAAACCCTTGCCCCTGATGACGACATACTTAATGATAGTTCCAGCGCCAACCTCCAAACCCTTAGCCTCCATCTTCTGAGCAGCAGCAACATGAGGACCAACATTAGCATAACCAGCAATGGCTTTAGACAAAGCAGTATGAATAACGACCTTGTCCAAAGGAATCTTGTTCTTCCTCAAATCCTCAACGACCTGACGCACAAAAGATTTTGCCTTCGGAGCATCATGCTCCTTCAAAATAATCTCCAAAACCTTCTTCTGAACATCCTTAGCAATAAAACTCCAATTTCTCCTCACAGTCTCAAAACCGCGAATCTTGAAATTACCCTGTTCATCAAGCAAAGCATACTTCTTCTTAGCACCAGAATCGCCAGCGCGCAAGCTCACAAAAATACCAGCAGGATAAAAGCCCTCATAGTCCAACTCCATCATCCCAGGCAGGTCCTTGTTAATCTTCTCCATCAAAGCAAGAGCGTCATCCTTAGACTTGTTTTCAAGCAGGACGAAGAGGCTATCAGTATCTGAGTAAAGTACAGTAAAGCCAGACTGCTTTGCAGCATCAATCGCTTTGTGAATGTAATGCCGAGCCCAAGCAGTCGTGCTCTCAGCACACTCAATACAATAATATCTGCCTGGAGGAAAACCCATATAACCGTAAAAACTGTTAGCGAGAACTTTCAGTGCTTCAGAACGGGCTGCTAATAACGGGTCCTTGCTCGTCTTCAACTGCTTCTTAATCTCAGCACGACGCAAAATTAAATCAGAAATAACAATGCTGAACAAGCCCTTCTGCTTTCCGCAAAACCAGAAAGTGCCACGCTCAGTCTCCATCTTAGGATCACCACAGCACTTACAGTTCAAAGTACCCTTACTAATATTATGAGAAGCAATAATGCTCGGATACAAACTTCTATAGTCGAAGACAACAAGGTTTTCATAAAAACCAGGCTTTGGCTCGAACACGAATGCGCCTTTTATTCTATCAGACATCCTGTTCATCTCTTCCATCCTGCCAGGACGGTTAGGCACAATCTCATTCCTCTTCACAGCCTGATTCATCAAATACCACTCAACAAAAGTCGAAAAAGTCATACGAACAATATCAAAAGGAGGCAAACAGACAATCCTGACAAACTCTGTAAGATTAGGAAGAAGTTTTTCAGTTAATTTGTAAGTCAGAACGCAGTCCTGCAAATTGTACTTGCAATACTCCTCCAAACCCTCATTATCATCCCAAGCCTTAAACAACAATTCCTTAGCAACAACGTGCTTTTTCTCGCCCAAAAGCTCGCCAGAAACAGCATCCAGCGTGTAAACATCAGTCTTCATGCTACGGGCAATAACCTTCCTGATAAACTTGAAAATATCAATATGCGAAATGCCGGTTATTTTCGCTTCCTTCTGCGTCCTGCCAACAATTTCCAACTCGCTAAAGTCCAGGCCAAGGTCCAGTTTCACCTTGTTAATCCTTGCGCGCTCGTGAATAAACGGAAAATCAAAACCGTCAGAGAAATAACCAACAAGAAAATCAGGGGCATACTGGGCAACAAGCTCGACAAAACGCTGCAAACAGTCAGCCTCTGACTGAACAAACTCGACGTACTTTTCCTTTGTCGGAAACTTCTTCCAGGTAATAACTCTTGAGAAGTCTTTGCCGTACAAGCCAATCATCAAAATAGGATGCTTACTAGGATTAACTTCACGCACAGGATTATAGGTTTCAATGTCAACAGCCAGCATTTTAGGCTGAAGAACTTTGTCTTCTTTTGGAACGATTTTTTTAGCCTTAATGCAAGGCACCTTTAACTGGGCAGGAACTTCCTCGCCATCCACTTCTGTTAAAGTGAGCGGAACAATGCCCTTGTCAATCAAATAACGGCGAGTGAACAAGATATCATACTCGTAAACATCAACGCCAAGCTGTTTCACTAAGTCCTTAATGACTGGAACAGCTTTCGGAATGTTAACAAAAACCTTCAAAGCACTGGTTTCATGCTCGTTCAGGTTTTTCTTCACCTTCTCAACACGAACAACCATTAAGTCATCCTGCTGCAAAGCTTCAATATCCTTGACATCAATCTTTCCAACAACATAAAAATAAGGCTCAAAAGCATCAAGAACGCAGATTTGCTTCCCGTCTACCGTACGGCCGAACAACTGGATAACCGGCTTGCCGTCCTTAACAACATAGCTGATGTCCGTCGGGTAAAAAGATGTTTTCACAAGAACTTTGGAAATACAGAAGCATATAAAGATTTGGAAATCAAAGAACGCACAGTTGCTACCAGCTGTTTCTCACTAAATATCTTAGGTAAAAGCAAAGCATCGCCTTTTTTTTCCTCATCAAAAATTTTACCGCTCATCAAAGCAAAAGGAAGCTGACGCCCGTCATAGATTTTACGCGCCTCAGCCAGCATCCAATAACCATCCTTATTAGTAAACTTTTCCTGATAAACGTCTGACAAAACAGCATGAACAGAAGGCAATAAAGGAAGACCAGCATCAACGTGCTTAGCCATCACAGGCTCGACGCCCATATCTCCAACAAGAGACTCAACCAAGAAAGCAAGATTAGTATCGTCTTCAATGCACAACAATCTTGGCTTATCAGAAGTGCACTTGCGCATCAAACCCTGAAGAACACCAACAGATACAGGATTCTGCCAAACCTCGTTAACACAATAATTCTCATAGCCACCAATAACGTCTCCTCCTGTAATCAGTATTTTGCTGCCGGAAAAACCCCCAACATAAGGAATAGAACGCCAGTTAGAAATCAGCATCCTCGCATCCCTTAAATCAGCAGGAACTTCCTCAGCATGAGGAAACGCCCTGCACGAAATGCCAAGGTCCCCTGCAATAGCCTCGTAGTAATGCCTTAATTCCTCTTCGCCAGCAACTGCAACAACCAAA
>JAPLZR010000081.1:0-4165 GCA_026394935.1 Candidatus Woesearchaeota archaeon | reverse complement strand
TATCGTCCATATACCTGACGACAAAGGCGCCCACTTATAAATCTATCGTTCCTTAAAAGTAATAAAAAAAATGAACCAAAAGATTATATTCTGAGCCATTCTCATGAGCTTATGAACATAGCTGAATTAGAAAAAAAATATCTCATCGCAGGATATCAAAAGAAAGGCAAGATTGATTTAGAAATTCTTGAAGAATGGGAAACCACAGCCAAAATCATCAACATTTAGATAACTTTTTAAACGCATAAAAGCTTTTGAAAAACATGCTACCAAAAGAGCCGCAACGCTGTCCGAGGTGCTTAAAGATGACATTAAGCTTTGACCCGGAAACAAAAAGAGTGTTCTGCAGCGCGTGCGGATACGAGCAGAGAATGAGAACATGACATCAAACTGGATGTTCTCAGAAATCGACAAGTTCAAATCAGGAAACGAATCACTATGGGCAACACCGTGCCCGCACTGCGGAAAGAAATCACTGCACAATCATTCAGAAGAAGAAAAAATAACATGCCACTGCTGTGGCTACGAGGTGAAAAAATGACCGAAATTCACAAAGCACAAAGAATAGGAGTATTCGTAGACGTGCAAAACCTGTATTACTCTGCAAGATTCGTGTACAACGCACACGTAAACTTCAAAACAATACTCCAAGACGCAGTAAAAGGAAGAACGCTCGTCAGAGCGCTAGCTTACGTAATCAAAACAGAAGACATAAGCAAGGAAAAATTCTTTGACGCCCTCGGACACATAGGATTCGAGATACGAGCAAAAGACCTGCAAATATTCTACGGCGGAGCAAAAAAAGGAGACTGGGACATAGGAATAGCAATGGACGCAATAGAACTCGCTCCAAGACTCGACACGATAGTCATAGTAAGCGGAGACGGAGACTTTGTTCCCCTGGTAGAACACCTGAAAAGAGCACTAGGATGCAGAGTGGAAGCAGTCGCATTCGGCAAAAGCGCAAGCGCAAAACTAAGAGAAGCAGTAGACGACTTCACAGATTTGGACAAAGACACAAGAAAATACCTGATCAAGCCAGCCAAAAAAATGCCAGTCAACAAAGAAGTCGACACACACACAATGGGAGCAGAAAATGGAAATAAATGAGCAAAACTTTGAAAAAGAAGTCCTCAAAAGCGACAAACCCGTAGTGGTTGATTTCAGCGCTTCATGGTGCGGACCATGCAAAATGATAGCACCAGCATTTGAAAAACTCTCAAACGAAATGAAAACAGCAAAATTCGGCAAAGTAGATGTTGACAAGAATGCCGGGCTTGCACAACAGGCAGGAGTAATGGGAATACCCTGCATAATAATATTCAAAAACGGAGAAGAGGTAGAACGCGTAGTCGGCTTCCAGACAGAACAACAACTAAGAGCAAAGCTGACAGGCGTGCTTGAATAAATGCTCACCATCGTTAATTTCAAAGCATACAAAACTTCTACAGGAATCAATGCAGTCAAACTCGCAAAAATATGCGCGAAATACAAGAACGTGGCAGTCGCAGTACAGCCAGCAGACATATCAGCAGTTGCATCAAGCACGATAATACCTGTACTAGCACAGCACGTAGATGCTGTTGATTACGGAGCAAAAACAGGATGGATACTTCCAGAAAGCTGCCAGCAAAACGGAGCAGTAGGCAGCCTTGTAAATCATTCTGAACACAGATTACAATTATCTGAGATTAAAAAAACAATAGAAAAGCTCAGAAAACTAAAAATGATATCTGTAGTATGCGCAAGCACGCCGGAAATGGCAGTGAAGATTGCTAAGTTCAAGCCTGACGTAATCGCAATAGAACCGCCAGAACTGATAGGAGGCAACATCTCAGTATCAGAAGCAGAACCGGAAGTCATAACAAGAACAACACGCAAAATCAGAAACATACCAATACTCTGCGGAGCAGGAGTACACTCCAGAAAAGATGTTGAACACGCACTGAAATTAGGCGCAAAAGGAATACTAATAGCACACGCCGTCACTAACGCGAAAAAACCGGCAAAAGTATTGAAAGAGCTTATTCAGGATTAACAACCCTGCCCAAAAACAAAATATTATTGTTCTTATCCTGAATCAAGAAAATGAAAGGGTGATCTGCCCTGAAAGGCTTAATCATAACCGCTTTCAACTCCATAATAACAGCAGTCGCAGCAGCAGCCTCAGTGCCTTCCTCGTTCACTTCAACAAAAGCCTGATGAATGACTGAGCTGATAAACAAGTCATCTGTTCCAGTCATACCGGAAAAGTCAGCATCCATATCAAAAGCAGTCGGCATACCCATAGCTTTCAAATCTTCAGACAGGAAATACTTGGTCTCAAGCTTGAACTTAGGCAGGTAAACAGGAATTTCAGACTTGCGCATATTATTTTTCAACATTTTCAAGTATTCAGCAGAAAGCTCAAAAGAATTAATATCATCAGGCAATAAAACAAGCATTGAAAGCTCTTTTCCAGCGTACGGCAGTTCAATTGCCTGCAAATCACCCATATCAGCATAATTAAATTCCTCATCACTCAAACCCATCATCTGCACCTTAACAGCCTTATCAGGAGAAACCTTGAAATCAGCCTCCTGAGTCTTTCTCTTGTCAAACTGGAAAAGCCAGTCACCCTTAAAGTAAATCGCATTAGTCAAAACAAGACGAGTTAATGGATTAATCACAGGAGGGCTTGCAGGAAGCAAATCCTTGATTTTGTTTTTAGTCTGTTGCTCGACCCAATCATTAATAGTAACACGAGACTGCTCAGGAGCATTAACAAAATCAACATTGGTTGATTTGCCGCTGTAATACTTCTCAACAACACTCATATAATCAGGAAGGAAACCAAAATCCTTCTGCGCCCACAAAGCATTAGCAGTATTAAGAGCATACTTCTTGTCTTTCCTGTTCAAATCATTGTAAATACTGGCAAAACCAGGCCTTCTAACAGAATCTTCAGGAAAATGAAAAACAGACTGCATCTCCTCAGCAGTCCTGCCCCTCGCACCCTCAAAAGTCATAGCCAAAGCAGTAGAAATACTATAAGGAGAGAAAAACACGTTATTGCTTTTATCAAGCCTTGAAAAAAGCTCGAAAGCAAACTGATTATTTGCAGAAACAACCAAACCAACCTTCTCAGGAGTTGATTCACTATCATCAGCTCTAGGCAAAGGCGCACTGCAGCCAAGCAGCACAACCAACAACAACATCAAAGCAAGCTTATTCATAACAAGATAGAAATTACGGCGCATATAAATAACAGCTGAAATAGTAAGGTGAAAACCTAAGCAAGATTAATATATTCCCCTTCATTATGACTGCTCATGGCAGAGCCTTCCAACGGGCAATGGTATGATCTCTTTTTCGGACTCGCAGCAGGCGCATTAATTGGAGCGATTGGAATGGCATACATCTCAGCACAAAGAGACCCTGCGCCAATAGTAAAAATTGAGAATCCATCGATTGAAACAATATTGGAACCGATGAAACGCTCGGAAAAAAAATCACGCGACGTCATCCTGAACAATGCAGAACAATTCCTTATGCAGGGAAATGCTGATTACGCGCGAAAAAACATAGACCAATATTTAAGCATGAATCCCAGTCAGGAAGAACGATTGAAAGCCCTGAAAGTTCTTGATAAAATTGCAACACACTACCGAGAAAACAACAGACCGGAGCAGTGCGCAGAAATCTATCGACTCGTTTCTGAAATGGAGCCGGTCAAGGTAAAAACAATCATGAACCCGGAAAACGTGGGCCTTGCAAAGTCTTTAGAAAGCCTTGCACAAGACAACCACTAAACCATCATAACTCAGTAGTAAAAACAATACGCAAAGGTATATAAAAAGCAGAAACGTATGAATTATCGTGAGTGAGATGCCTGAATATTCAGATAGACAATCAGAAAGGAATTCTTTAGAAGAAACAAGAGACGAATTTACGCCAACAGCAGATGCAACAAAAAAGTACAGCTATCCCTTGCTCGGCAAAGTAGTGGGAGGAGTGCACGTTACCGGCATAATAGCAAGCGGAGGAATGTGCACAATATACTCAGGAAAAGATCTGAAAGGAGATACAGAAGCCCCTGTTGCCTTAAAAGTACTAAAGCAGGAGTACGCGAACAAGGAAATGCCTGTTGCACGCTTCAAGGCAGAACCTGAATTAGTGAATTCAT
>JAPLZR010000054.1 GCA_026394935.1 Candidatus Woesearchaeota archaeon | reverse complement strand
TTTTCATCAAAGTTTTTTCCTGCATCAACTAATTTATCAAGTTTCTTGTAATAATCATTAATGTAGGTTTTCAGAGTATTAATTGTTAGTTCATCTGCCTCAGTGGGTTTTTCAAATATATTTGGCACCGATGTTTCTTCAATCCAATCAGAATTCAGTATTGCTTCCAGCCCGTTTTGTACTGCTGGCGCTTCCGGTTTTCTGGCTGAAAAGTCTCCTGGCAGTATAAAAGCCGCTGTAGCTGCCACTCCTGCAAGCAATTTCTTGTATAGACTCATGAAGAGTATTTTAGGACGAGCTATTTAAAAACCTTTCTAAATGTAATAACTGAAAAGTAGTAAAAAGTCAGCAACGTCATTAGTCTCGCATCTTGTCGATGATTTTGTTCATTTCCTGTATGAATGTTCTTGCCCTGCTCATCATAATGCTCGTTTTACCCCGTTGTAAAATGATTCGACGCCTGTGATGATGACGTGATTTTTAAAGGCTTCCTGCACGACGTTTAGTTTTTTGTCTGATAGGTTCGCTGTGAATTCTTTTTCATCGAGAACTATGGTTTGCACTTTTCGCTTGAGGAAAATGCTTTCGGCGTTTATGATGCGCTCTATTTCTTCTCCCGGCTCTCTCGAGGGAGTTATTATTAGCACATCAATATCTGAATGCTTGCCTTCGGTTCCTTTTGCGTACGAGCCAAACACGAGCAGAGTGTAGAATGATTCTTTTATTTTCTCCATTGTGCTTTTGAAAAAAATGTTGAGCTCGTGGTGCTTTCTGAGAAAATCCTGCGCGCGCAGCATCTCGACATAGTGCACCTGCGTCAGGTCATTTTGCAGGTTTAACGAGCAGAGGTCGACATTCGCCTGCCGTTTTTTCAGCAGGATGTTCTTTTGCACCAGTTTTTGTATTGTTGTATGCGTCAGCTTGTAGTCAATTCCGGTTTTTCTCGCGATTTCCCTGATGGCGAAGGATTCTGTTATATGCTCTACAAAGAAAGCGATTATCCGAAGCTCCAGCCCTGTTAATGATGTTAAAAATGTCATCAATTGATGTTATTATAGACATCTATTTAAGTTTTTCGAAAATAATCATAAGAACTAAAAAAATTACGCAGCTGCTTTCGCTTCTGCGCGTTTTGGCATGGGTCTTCTTACTGTTATTGGCAGTAAGTCTTTTTCGAATTCCCTTTTGGCTATTTCTATTGGGTTGTAGCCTATGCTTTCGAGGTCTTTCTCAGATAGTTTGACCAGGAATGGCGCTCCCATGCTGATTTGCAGTGCTCTGCTTCCTATCATTCTTGCGATTTCGTATTTTGTGAATTTTTTTTCCATTGTAATCACCTTATAGTGCCTTGCGCAGTGTTGGCGCAAGTGTTTGTGCTATTTCTACCATCTTGTCGATTTCTTCAGCGCTGAATGGCGCTGTTCCGCCTTTTTGCATGGCGCAGATTGTTCCTTTTTCTGTTATTGCTACTGTCAGTCTTCCTTCGATTAGTTTTTCTTCGTCAGACAGAGGGTCTACAAAGAATTTGTCTCCTACTTTTATTATTGTTATTTCTACTGGTTCTCTTGATAGTGGGAGTTTTTCTTTTGTTGGCTCTGCGTCGTAGTCTATTGCGTTGTCCTCATTTAGTTTTGGCAGTCTTGCATTTTTCAGTGCAGCCATTGCAGCTAAACAAGAAGCGTCAAGTAAATTTCCTTCGTCGTTTATTGTGACTATGTCTATGTTGACTCCCCAGACTTTTTCTCCCGGCAATATTACGAGCTTTTTAACGTCTATGGCTTTGCTTTCTCGTATTGCCCTGTCTACGACTCTTGCGAGTTCTGTTGCTTGTTGTCCTGGTGGTCCTGATTCGAATGCCGGGTTGCTTAGCGGTATTAGTTCTGCGTTTACCATCATGTTTCCTTGGTCTGGCGTGTCAGGGTATGGCTTTCCTATTTCCATTTTGACTCCTGCCAGTACTTCTGTTCCGCCTACTTTGACTCGTGCTGAGCCTTCTGCGCTTCCGCTTACTCCGTATTCTACTGTTATTGGTCTGTACTCGAGTGCTTTTCTTCCGTCGTATCTGACGTTTTTCGCCAACGCTTTGAGTAAATGTGTTTTTTGTTCAGCGTACATTTTGTTTACCTCCGAGTTATACGAAGAGGTTTCGACGAACTTTGTTCGTCGTTACCTCACAAATTTTGCTTTTAGCGCTGCTTTTTGTACTTCGTAGATTTTTTTGCAGGCTTCTTTTGCTTTTGCGATGATCTCCTTGATTTGTTCTCTTGTGACTTCTCCGTCCATTTGCAGGAGTGTGACTTTTCCCGAGTTTGGCAGTACTGCCACTGGGACATCCGCTCCATCTTCGTGTGAGTCTTCAAGATAGTTCAAATCTACTATGATTTTGTCTTCGCATCTTCCTGCTGCTACTGCGCAGACTAGGTCTTTCATTTCAAGTCCTGCGTCTGCGAGTGCCATTGCTGCTGCTGTTATTCCTGCGCATCTTGTTCCTGCGTCTGTTTGCGGCAGTTCCACAAAGACATCTACCACTGAATTTGGATACTCTTTCAAATCAAGTACTGGAAGCAGTGCGTTTTCTATTACCATGCTGATTTCTTTGCTTCTTCTGCCGCCTCCTGGTCTGACTCTTTCTCCGTGTCCTGAGAACGGCATCATGTTGTAGTTGACTCTTAATATTCCTGTTTCCGGGTTTTGCATGAATTTTGGATGCAGGTCTCTTGGTCCGTACACTGCGCACAGCGCTACTGTTTTTCCTATTTTGAACATTGCTGAGCCGTCGGCTCT
This sequence comes from Candidatus Woesearchaeota archaeon, assembly GCA_026394935.1. GTDB lineage: Archaea > Nanobdellota > Nanobdellia > Woesearchaeales > ARS49 > CABMGU01. Next base: position 1,419 of record JAPLZR010000054.1, on the reverse strand, counting down.
TGGTATTATTCCTACTTTTGCGCTCATTGGTCTGAGCTCGTCCATTCCTCTTCCGTCGAATCTTTTTGCGTAAGTCATTGTGAGCCTCCGAAGTGGTGCGGGTGTTCTTCTGTTGCTTGTTCTTCTGCTGGCGGTGCGGCTGCAGGGTTTACTTTTACTCCTGTTTCTTTTTCCAGCCATACTGCCATTTTGTCAGTTAGTCCGCTTAAGTGTGCGTCTTCTTCTATTTTTTTGATTGCTTTGACTGCGACTACTTCGTTTTCCGGCTCTCCGTCTATCCATATCCAGCCGTTTTGTCCTACTATGACGTCGCAGTTTGTTGCTTGTTTGACCATGCTGACCATGCTTCCGTCTTTTCCTATTATGCGCGGGACTTTTTGCGAGTTTACTTCTATGATCCTGCCGCCTCTTAGCTTTCTCAGGCCTGGTCCTTTCATTGATACGTCTATGAGTTTTTGGCTTGTGACGTTTACTATTTGGCAGACTACATAGTCTCCTAGTGCGTAGTATTGTGTCAGGTCTACTCCTCTTGGTATGAATTCTGAGGTTGCATCTTTTAGTGTCATGACTGCTGAGTATGGAGAGTTAAATTCGAGTCTCCATCCTGTCATTAGAACGTCTATTACCATTCCTACTACTCTGTCTTTTAGTTTTGGTATGTATTTGCCTGCTAATGGTATTAGCTTGATTACTTTTCCGTCTATTGATACTATTCCCAGTCTTTGCGCGACTATTTTGTCGTTGTCTCTGTATGCTCCTTTGCCTGGCAGGAAGCTGATTCCTGTTGCGATTGTTTCTCCTGGAACTACTATTTCTTTGTCTTTTACCATTATTTCTTCTGTCATTTTGTCACCATCACTTCTTCTTTGCTTCTCTCAGAAGTCTTTCGAGTTTGTCTTTCTTGACTTTGATGAATTTTCTTTCAGTGTTTGTTATGTATGCTGCGTCTATTCTGTCTATGCTGAAGTTTTTGTCAAGTATCGTGTTTAATGCGTTGACTGCCAGTTTGAGCCCGTCTTCGATTGTTATTTTTTCGTGGTATTCTTTTTCTAGGACTTCTTCTACTTCTGTTTCTCCTTCGCCTATTGCTGTTGCTTTGAACTGGAAGTATATTCCTGTTGGGTCTGTTTCAAAGAGTTTTGGTCCGTCAGCGTCTATGCCTGCTACTATGATGCTTACTCCGAAGGGTCTTAGTCCTCCTGATTGCGTGCATATTTGTTTTAGTGCGCAGATGTCTTTTACTACGGTTACTGTGTCTATTGGCGTGTCGTATGTTACTTTGTGTTGCTGCGCTTTTACCTGTGCTCTTTCTATGAGCACTCTTGCATCTGATAGTATTCCTGATGCTGTTGCTGCTATGTGATCGTCTATTTGGAATATTTTTTCTACTGCTTCTGGTATTACGAGTTTGTCTACTAT
>JAPLZR010000143.1 GCA_026394935.1 Candidatus Woesearchaeota archaeon | reverse complement strand
GCAAACCAGTATCTGTATCCTTGGTATGCTGTATAGCCTGCCACTATGACGAATAGCATTATTAGTATTATCATTGCTTTATGGCTTTGTTTTGGGTGGTGTTGGTTGTGTGATTTCATTTTGTGGCTCCCTTGGTTTTTTCGCGAAATAGTGTCCTAGTGCGAATGCGAATATTACAAAGCTTGCGATTAGGATGAGTATTAAAAAGATTTCGCTTCTGGACTTTTCTGCAGCTGCCTCTGGTGTTGCGTATTGTTCTTCTGGCGCGTCTTCTGTTCCTCCTAGTATTCTCTTGAATGTTGATTTTTTTGTTGTTATTGGAGAGCCTTCTACGTTTGCTTGTATGTCTTTTGTTATTCTTATATTTTTGGCGTTTATTTTTAATAGTCCGGGATAGGTTCCGCTGCCTCCCTCTTTTGTTTTTTTGCTGAATGTTATTGTGTTTTCTCCTGGGTGTACCATTGCTTGCTGTTCAGTTGATACTAGTTCTAATAGTGAAATTCCTACTGTTGCGTTTATTGGTGAGTCCCAGTTTGTTATGTTGAATGTTACTGTTATGTTGTTTTCCTTGTTTGCTTTGACTTTTGTTAATACTTGTGCTGCTTCTATTTTTGGCGTGCCTACTGTGATTTCTGTTTCTCTTGTTTCTTTTTCTATTCTTGTTTGCAGTTTGTAGTATCCTGACTGGTTTGTTATGCCTATTTTGTCGTTGTATGCTGTGAGCGCGTATGGCTGCATGTTTCCGAGTGTTTTTTTGGTGCTATTTATGAATTTGTCGTTGAGGTAGATTGAGGTGATGACTTCTGTGTTTCCTAATATTTTTTTTCCGATGTTTTGCGCTGTCGTTCTGTAGTTTATGTATCCCTTTGATTGTTGGGTGTCTTGCGCAGTCATTTCAATGTAAGGGTATCCTTCTGGGTGCGGGCTTATTATTTTGATTGAGTCTTGCGCTCCTGTTGTTCCTGACATTCCTCCATTCTCATTTTTTTGCTGGACGTAGACTGTTATCCTGTACACGCCGTATGGCAGTTTGTCTGGCATTGTTAGTTTTACTTGAAAGGATCCTACCGCAAAGGCATTTAGTCTTATTTGTTCAACTGTTGTGTTCGTGTAGTCTTGCAGTTCTTTGTTCGTGCTGACTTTTACCTGTATTGTCGTTGGTTGTGATGTAGGGTTTCCTGTGTTGTAGTCAAAAGTGTAATTCTTTCCTGGTTCGTATATGATTTGGTTGTTTTTGATTAATGAGAGGCTTATTGCTGTTGTTGTTGGAATTAGCAGAATGAGACATAGCAGTAATAATAAGATTTGTTTCATAGAATGTTAAAAAAAAATAAAAGAATAAAAATGTTTGCTTATACAGCGCAATCTAACGAACTGTTTAAGCCGTTGTCGTACATTGTTTTTGTTATTTCGAAAGTCAATGTTGAACCGTTTCTGAGCAAGTGTAGGGTATCATCGTCATCTGTGTGGATTCCGAAGCATTCGCACAGGCATTGTCCTGACGTGTCAAACCAAATGCATTCAGGTCTC
>JAPLZR010000035.1 GCA_026394935.1 Candidatus Woesearchaeota archaeon | reverse complement strand
AGTAGACACAGTATTAGTAGTCCTTGACGGCACACAAGACCCATACTCGCAAGTAAACGTGACGATCATAGGAAACTTACAGGCAAGAAACATACCAGTGCTGATCTGCGCAAACAAAGCAGACCTCAAAAAATGCAAAGTCAAGAAAGTACAATCGGCATTCCCACAATACGAAGTGCTGGGAATAAGCGCAAAATACGGAAAAAACATAGAACAACTATACGAAAAATTATTCGAGCTTGCAAAATAAAATGGTCACAATACAATTCGTACCCTACACGGACATAGAAAACCTGAGCGGACTCGGAAGAATACGAAAACTGCTCAACATAGCAAAGATGAATAAGATAGTATTACTGCAAGGCAGACTAAAAAAAGAAGAAGAAGTAGAACTCATCAAAACAACAATGGAAGAAATAGACAAAAAATTCAAAGGAATAGAACTGGCAGTCATCAACCCATCACAAACAGCAAAAGACGACCTGCAAAAATTCAAATACGGATTTCTGAACATGTTCTTCGGAGAAACACAAGGACTCACAATAATCGGACCATCAAGCATAATAAAAAGCATCAAAAAAGACCCAAACAAAATAGAACTCCTGACCAAGGAGGCAAAACGCTAAGATGCCGCACCAGTGCGTCAGGTGCAGCACGATGTACGCAGACGGCGCACAAGAAATACTAAAAGGGTGCCCATGCGGAGCAAGACTCTTCTTCTTCATACGGCAGGAAAAACTCGAACAAGCACAAAAAGAACTGCCAACAGAACTGCCAGCAGAACAGAAAAAACAAATAGAACAAGACGTACTAAACTTAGTAGGATGTAAAGAAGACACACCAGTAGTATTAGACTTTGAAAGCATACGTGTAGTACAACCAGGCAAATACGAACTGGACTTAGTCAAACTGTTCAACAAATCACCCTTAATATTCAAGCTGGAAGACGGCAAATACGTAATTGACATAGCTGAGAGCTTCCAACGCCTTAGAAAAAAGTAATTCTGTTTTGAAGATTTGCAGCAATATACGACTTAGACACTCCTCATGTCGGAAATTTGCTAAAATTATATTTTGATACCCCGAATTTCCGAGCACCTCAAAAACGCGGAGTATCAATATATTCAACTTTAGCGCGTTTTTGACGCTCTGCGCTCTCTACTCCGTAGAGTCGCGCGAGTTCGTCGAAATACATAAATAACAAGGAAAAGTAACATTTATATATAAGAAGTCGTTCATATCGACTATCAAGTTCAAACGAGGTGATTAAGTTATGGAAGAAGAACATAGAGGAGTAGCACTCGTAATTCTCGGCATAATAGCCATAATTGCAGTGATAGGACTAGTATTAATGTTCTCGGGCTCAAAGAACAGCACAGGAGCAATACCAACATTATTGGGAACAGATGCTCCATCAGGCTTCTGCGACAGCCCATGCACGTTCGCATTCGGCGCTTCACAATCAGAAGTAGCAATGCAAACACAAAGATTCATAGCAAGAGGCTTCGTGCCAGTAGGACAAGTGAACTTCAAATACTCAGTTGACGGATTCGGCTTGTACGGACAATGCGTCTGCCCACCAGAAGGCATACCACAATTCGTAGCAACACCAGAACAAGCATCAATAGTGTACGGAACACCATTGTCAGGCAGATCAGAAGGAACGATTAGACACTCCTCACTCTGCGCTCCTAATTCAATTATGTCGCGCGAGTTCGTCGACTACTTCATCCAACACTCAAACCACTTAAGAAGCAAAAACAACCTAATCCGGTAGTTGCTGTAAACAGAATTATCCTGCTTAAACACCCTATTCTTGTAGAAATCATACCAAAGGTCATTAACAACGCCTTTACCGTGCAAAAGCTCAAGAGCATCCTCTGTTTGCCTGGAATACTTATCCTGCCTAATCCACTTGTCCAAAGGAGGAGTAAAGCCCCACTTGCCACGATAAACTATCTCATCAGGCACAAGACCCTTAATGACCTTTCTCATCAAAACCTTCGTCTTGAAAGGCGAAACTTTCCACTTAGAAGGTATTTTCGACTCCAATTCAACAAAACGATAATCCAGGAAAGGATTACGAACTTCCAAAGCATTAGCCATAGAAGCACGATCAACCTTAGTCAAGAAATTATCACCAAGAGTGTTATAGAACAAATCATATCTAATCATCGCCTCAACAAAATTGTTATCACAAGAGTCAAGCACTTCCCTCATCTTAGCAGAAGACCACTTCTTGAAAGAATCGGGCCTGTAAACGAAATCAGAGCCAGCTTCTGCAATAAAGTCTTCTGGAGGAAGAAGACTCAAACGGAAAGCCTGCCTAACCTTGCTGTAAAAAGACATAGGAGAGAAAACATTCGGCAAAAGATGGTAGATCAAATTTCTCAAAAATCCTGGAACGACCTTCAAAGCAGTCATCTGAGCGGCAATCTTATGTAAAGTGTAACCGCCAAAAATCTCATCACCACCATCACCGCTAAGCGAAACAGTAACAAACTTCCTGGCAAGCCTTGAAACAGCAAAAGTGGGAAAATTAGAATAATCACCAAAAGGCTCATCATAAAAGAAATAAATCTTGTCCAGTAATTGCTCAAAATCCTCTTCCTTAAAATACTCATGATGATGAATAGTCTTGAAATAATCCTTCACAATATTCACATACTTAGTCTCATCATACTCACCCTCAAAACCAATCGAAAAAGTATGCAATTTCTGCAAATCAGTAAACTCGGCCATAGTGCCGACAACAGTAGAACTGTCCAAACCGCCGGACAAGAAAGCACCAACAGGAACATCAGCAATCAAACGCAAGCGAGTGGCGTCCTTCAGCAAATACCTTGCTTCATCAATCAGCTTCTGTTCATCATAAACAGGCGCGTATTTCGGAATGTCATAATAATACTTTTTTGTTAAACTCTTCTTCTTCAAATCAAGAACAATAGTCTGCCTCGGCTCAAGCTTAAACACATTCTTGAAAACAGACAACGGACTCGGAATAAATCCAGTAGTCAGATAAAAGTCAATAGCTTCCTGATTAATCTCCTTCTTAATGCCGTGCGCCAAAATCGCCTTAAGCTCACTGCCAAAAATAAACTTCTTGCCATCCCAATAATAGTACAACGGCTTCTTGCCAGGACGGTCCCTTGACAAAACAAGCTTCTGAGCCTTCTTATCATAAATACAGAAAGCCCACATACCATTAAACTTATTGACGCAGTCAACACCCCACTCCTCATAAGCGTGAATGATAACCTCAGTATCAGAATGAGACCTAAACTTGTGCTTCTTCAACAACGGCTTAATATCCTGAAAATTGTAAATCTCGCCATTAAAAACAATCCAAACAGAAGAATCCTCATTACACATCGGCTGACGGCCTTTTTCTGAGAGATCAATAATACTCAGCCTGAGATGACCAAGAGAAACATCCTTGTCAGTAAAATGCCCCTCCTGATCAGGACCTCTATGAGCTAAAGCAGACATAGCTTTCTTCAACAACTTCTCATCAGACCAATTAAAACCGGTAATGCCGCACATTTTATTCCAACAGTTTAATCCATTCCTTTATTACATTTCCGATATCAAACCTTTTAATACCTTCCTGATTTTGCTCAAGCTTTTCCAATTCAATACTTAATAAGTCAAAATCATTCAGACTCAACAAAACACCATTAGGACCGTAATAAGGATATTCAATCTCCTTGTAAAACTCAAGACCAGGCGCAATAAGCTCCCTGCCACCAGTTTTAAAATCAGAAGTAATAATTGGCAAACCAACAGACATAGCTTCCAACAAAACATTAGGGAAACCTTCTGCGCTGGAGGAATAAATAAAGTAATCCGCTTTGCTGAGATATTTGAAAACATTAGTGCGCCTGCCAATCAAGAACACATTTTCCTGCAGATTCAAACGCTCAATCAAAAGCTCCAATTTATCTTTCAAAGGACCATCTCCGATAACAACCAAAATTTTCTTGGTATCACTGTCAACCAACTTTCTAAAAGAATTAATCAAAACGCCATATCTCTTCTGCTTATCAAGACGTCCAACAGAAATGAAAACCTTCTTGCTTTTAATCAGCTCAAGAAAATCGGGCTCAACCTTTTCAGCCTTTAATTTTGCAATCTTGCCAAAATCCTGAGGATTGTAGATAACTTTAATATGCGACGGGTCAATATTCAGCCTTCCTGCCAAATCAAACTTGTTCTCCTCAGAATTAACAATGATAAGCCCTGCTTTCGGATACAGCCAGGAAATCAAGAACTTATAGACTGCGCCCTTAAAGCCCTTAAAAAAAGACAAAGCGATACGAAGCGAGATGGTAGTGTTCTTGACAGCAAAAATATTAACAAAATTACTCCACTCAAGAAAACTGACAATTTTGCAGTCAGGATTCTGCTTTACAATTTTTCTCAGCTTCCAAACATAATAAGGAAACGCAAAAAGCATAGCCAAGTTACTGTTGGAGCGAAGCAAAGAAGTCTGCTTGACACCAATATCATAGAATTTACCAGATTTCAAAGTCAAAATCTCAACATCAAACTTATCCTTCAACAAAGGAGAAATCTCACTAATAACGCGTTCAGCACCGCCCATTTCCAACGAGTTAACCAAAAAAAAGACTTTTTTCATATTACTTTCTTGATTTCATCAACCATCCTTTTATAAACAATTTCCCAGTCGAGAGTTTTCTCTGCAAAACTTCTCGCATTAGCGCCTTTCTTCTTCCGCAAAGCAGAATCCTTTATCAAAACTTTCATCTTGGTGATGAAATCATCAATATTATACCTTGAAACACAATAACCGTTCTTATCGCCATCCATCAAAGTAGGAACATCGCCAACGTCAAAAACGACAGAGGGAACGCCAGCAGCGCAGGCTTCCAAAACAACCCTTGGCGAACCCTCTGCAAAAGTAGGCAAAACAAGAATATCTGATTTGGAGTAAATTTTCTTAGTGTCCTCATAAGAAATCTTTCCCAAAAGCTCAATGTTACTGAATTTATTCTGCAAATCTAGCACGACGTCTTTCATAGGACCATCGCCAACAATCGTAAACTTCCAATCCTTAGGAATATTGCTTACGATCTTTTCAAAGAACTTAATACCCTTATTCTCGATAAGCCTTCCGTTGAATATGATTCTTTTATTGTTTAACGAACTGTGTTTGAATTCCTTGACCTCAACAGCACTGGAGACATAAGACATCTTATCATAATTAACACCATATTTCTTGTTAATGACGTCCAAAGTGGGCTTTGAATTGGAGATAATACAGTCAGAATGCCTGAACAAAAACCTGCCCATAGTATTGTCGTATATGATCTTAGCAAAACGGGTAACAGGACTTAACAAAGGCAAAAAGTAATCCTCCAAACTGCCACGATACAACAAAATCATCGGTTTCTTAATCAATCCCAGCCACCTGTAAAAAACAGCCCTGAAATTCATCTCATACATATAACTGTACAACAAAATAACATCTGCATCCTGAGAATGCTTCCTCAAAGCGCCAAGCAAGCCAAACAAAACAGGATTCCTGCCAAGCAAATTAAAAACCTGCCAGACAGGAACAACATCCAAACCCTTCTTGTCCAAATCCTTCTGAGAAGGAACAAGAATTTTGACCTGGTGACCGTCCTTAATCAAACGCTGAGAAAACTCGTAACAAGACATAGCAAAACCAGAAATGTTCGGAAACCAATCAGGACACAAAATAAGGACTTTCATCCAGGCTTATTCCTCATCAATTACCAAACGCACAATATTATTTGTCAGAGTCACCATTGAACGGAACAGCTCGGAAACACCTGCAGGAAGCTCACCAGCATCTTTCAGTAATTCCTCACGGCTCAAAGCAACACTATCAGCCAATTTTTTGTCGCGAGTAAAGTAACCCTTCATGGTATCCAGATAACCCTTCTCAACACGCTGGAAAATCGCCTTAACCTTATCCTTCTTCTTCTCCTTGCCCAAATACTCAGCCAACTGCTTAGCACAATCAGCAAAATTCTCCAAATTAATAGTCAAGTAATAATAACTCAAAACCTTGCTGTTAGAAAGCTGGAAAAAGTCAGCAATCTGGCGATTAGACAAAGAACTCTTCAACAAGCGCATCAACAAGAAATAAGCCCTGTTAACCTCATAATCACGCACAACAACACTCTGGGCAAGCTCAGCATTATCCAAACCAGCAATACTGTCCTGAATCATACTCCTAACAAGCATATCCATCCTGCGCAAAGTCTTATCAATACTGATTTCCTTCAAATTAAGCAAGTCCTTGGCAATAATGCTGGTAGCAGTCTGGTCAGCAACCTCCAAAGCAACAAAATCATGCAGTATCTTGCGGATGTCCTTAGTCTTCTGGGTAATACTCTGACCAGTCAGTACGATAGTGTTATAATTGTTAATGTAAGCACTGGTAATCTCACGCTGAATAGTACTAAGCTCCTTATTATCAACAGGAATAGTAGTTTCCTTCAAAGGAGCAGACTCATCAACCTTACTCTCAGGAGAAATAACAAGCTCCCTATCTCCTTTCTCATACAAGTAAACCAAGTCACCCTTCTTCAACTTATGAGAATCAAGCCACTCCTTAGGAAGAGAAATAGTATGCGATGCCTGACCTGCTTTGACTAATCTTCTAATAATCATCAACATCACCTCTGTCGTACTAACGTACATAACGTGCCATAAGTATATATAAATCTTTTGACAATGAAGAATACAATACACTGGCGTGTATCACAACACAGAAACCGAAAGGTTTCAATGCAACGAAAGTTGCATCACTCAAGGCAGGTCTTTGGACCTGCTTTTTTAAAATCAACCCCCCATCATTGGCGCGTCCCCCAACTCATTCTCGCGCCAATACAAAGCGAACTAGACAGCAAACTGTAAAATCATGACAAACACCCAAGTAATCCAAAGAGCGGAAAATTTTCTTAAAACCATTTCTAAGAAAGATAAAGTAGCCATCATACACGACACAGACCCGGACGGAGTATGCGCAGCAGTAATCACGGCTAAATGCATAGAACGACTACGGGGCAAAAAAATAGAACTCCACATACCGCTCGAAAAAGAAGAATACGGAATAACAAAAAGAATGATACAGCAGATGAACAAATACAAAATAAACAAGCTAATAGCGCTGGATTTCAGCACAGACCAAAACCTGCCACTCCTAAAAAAACTTGAAAAGCAAATGCACATCCTTAATATCGACCATCACAAACTATACAACAACTACCAAAGCGACAAAACAACACTCTACAAACCGCAATTATTCACAACAATAGAACCAAGCACGTACTGCACAGCAAAACTTGCATATGACCTTGCGAGCAGGGTAACAAACGTCTCAGATTTAGACTGGATGGCAGCAGCAGCCTGCATAGCAGACATAGCAACAACACCCTGGAAAAAATGGCTGGCACAAGTTTTCAAAAAACACAAATCGCCAATCAAAAGAGAACTCTTCAAAACAAAACTCGGAAAAGTTGCAGTAATAATGAGCAGCACAGAAGTATACGATGTCAGATTAATACCCGAATGCTACGAAATAGTCTACAAAGCAAAAAAGCCAAGAGACATATTCAAATCAAAACTAAAAAAATACAACAAAATAATCGATGATGAGCTCAACAAACACTTCAAACTGTTCAAAACAAAAGCAAAAAGACGCGGAGAGCTATACATTTACGAAATGATATCAAAATATCGAGTACACTCCCCAATAAGCACGCTATTAGCACTAAAAAACCCTCACAAAACCATCATAATTATAAATAAGACAAACAAAATAATTGCAGTAAGCGCCAGAAGAGAAGACTCAAAAATAGCAGTAAACAAAATACTTGAAAACGCAATCAAAGGATTTAAGGGCGCCAACGCAGGCGGACACACGCCCGCAGCAGGCGCAGGCTTCAATAAAAAATACTTAAAAACATTCAAGGAGAGAATATGGAAATCAGAGCAGGACTAGCAATCGCAAGCATAATAGCAGTACTGGCAATATTCGCAGCCATCATAATGATGAGCGGAAGAATAGTATTTGTTGCGTAAACAAAATCTATTTAAATCTCTTCATAAAGGTACGGTATATGAGAATTGCAGTAATAGGAACTGGATATGTTGGGTTAACAACTTCTGCCTGCTTGGCAGAGATTGGTCATACTGTCATAGGATATGATATTGATTCTGAAAAAATAAAAAAACTACAACAGGGCATATGTCCAATTTTTGAAACAGAACTTCCAGAACTTCTTATAAAGAACCTCGCATTAAAAACTTTATTTTTCTCCAATTCAATAAAAGACGCCATAAAAGATGCGGAAGTCATATTCATCTGCGTAGGGACCCCTCCGAAAGAGGATGGTAGCCCAGATTTATCCTGTATGGAAAAAGTTATTGAAGATATAGGCAAAAACCTGACAAAATATGCAGTAATAGTTGAAAAAAGCACTGTTCCTGTGAAAACGGCGGAATGGATGAAAACCTTTTTGAAAAAATATTTGAAAATACCTTTTGATGTCGCTGTCAATCCTGAATTTTTAAGGGAGGGAACATCCGTGCATGATTTTTTACACCCGGACAGAATTGTAGTAGGCACTGAAACAAAAAAAGCAGCGGATATCATGTCGGCTGTTTATGAAAAAGTAAATGCGCCAATATTACATACAAACCTTGACAGCGCGGAACTTATAAAACATGCATCAAACTCATTTTTAGCAATTAAGATCAGTTATGCAAATATGATCGCCCAATTATGCGAAAAAACAAACGCCGACATTAAAACTGTCATGGAAGGTGTTGGACTTGACAGCCGAATAGGTAAGACATTTTTCAATGC
>JAPLZR010000076.1 GCA_026394935.1 Candidatus Woesearchaeota archaeon | reverse complement strand
TTCCTTTTATTGCTTTGCAGGATGCGTCTGCAGATGAGGCTTACAAGTTTTTGAATTCTTTGCAGCCTAAGTCCACTCTTTCAAAGATTGGCGAGGCTGTTATTCTTGCCGGCGAGGCTTTGAAGGAAGGTCGTGTTGTTGTTGTCAGTGATTTTATCAATACTGGAGGTCAGAATCCTGATATTGCAAAAAAAGTTTTGGAAAGCAAGGGTTTGGTTGTTGATTTTATCAATATTGCTTCTCCGAGGAGAAACGTTGGAATCGTGCAATTGGATGCTGGCAATGAGCAGTCTACTGTTTACGTGAAGAACTATAATAGCGAAGTGCAGGATGTTCCTTTGCTTGTCGGCTCTTCTCAAACCAAATTATCAATTCCTGCTAAAGGCACTGAGTCTTTTTCTTTCAAGACTCCTTCTGGTGTTACCAAGTTAGAATTGGGCATTAATGATGATTTGTCTGTTGACAATGTTGCGTACCTTTCTGCTCCTGCTGGCGGCAGGGCTAAGGTTTTGCTGATTACTAATAATGCTTCAACTTATTTGAGGAATGCTTTGCTGGCTTCTGGAGAGCTTGATGTTACTGTGACAGAGCCTCCTGTTATTCAGGAGGGTAATTATGATGTTATAGTTATCAGTAATGTTGATATGGAGCAGGTTTTGCCTGGCACTTTTGAGAATGTTTTGCAGGCTGCTGAAAATGGCGCTGCTGTTGTTGTTGCTGTGCAGGACGATAGTCAGAAGATTGATTATAAGGGCTTGTTGCCTGTTAAGTTTGCCGGCAAGGCTAATGGCGGTGTTATTTCTATTGACCAGCTGAACCGCTTTACAAAAAACATTGACTTCGGCACTGCTGATGTTGTTTTTGCTGCAGAGACTGTTGGCGACCAGAGTGTTATTGCGAGTGTGAACAAGGTTCCTGTCCTGTCAATAAAGCCTGTTGGCACTGGCAAATTGATTTATTATGGTATTGCTGAATCCAATGAATTCAAGTATGTTCCTCATTATCCTATTTTTTGGACTGAGTTGATGAAGTTTGTGACTGAACAGCAGGACGTTAGGAATCTTAATTTTAAGGCTGGTGATACTTTGATTCTTGACAGGGAGCAGAAGATTAAGACGCCTTCTAAGACGGTTAAGCGTGCTGCTTTGGTGCTTGACGAGGTTGGTGTTTACGAGTTGGATGACCGGGTTATTGCTGTTAATCTTGTTGACGAGCTTGAATCGAATATTAATTTGGAAAAGCCTGTTGGCACGATGAGCACTGAGTACGAGTTGAAGCCTGTTAAGGAGAAGAGGGAGTTTTCTTGGGATATCTGGCTTCTTGCCATTGCTTTGTTTTTTGTCGTTTTTGAAATATTTTTCATCAGGTATAGGGGTGACGTATGAGCGTTACTGATATTTTGAGGTGGTCGTACGCGCATATGGAATACCCGTGGGTTTTGCTTTTCGTCTTAATTTTGGTTCCTTTGATTTTCTGGCTTTTGCATCACGAGTTCATAGTTATGAAAGAGGAGCCTTCTGTGAAGGTTTCGAAGCGCAGGGTCAGGAAATTTTTGCATTTTACGCGTACTCTGTTGGTGATTCTTTTGCTGATTGCTCTTGCTTCTCCTTTTGTTCAGCGTGAGAAGACTATTGAGGGTGACCCTTTCATTCAGTTGCTGGTTGATAACAGCACGTCTATGGCTGTTTTTGAGGATGTTTCTCAGCAGTTGGCTGAACGTTTGCAGAAAAAGCTTAATACTGAAGTTAAGATTGTTGGCACGAGTACTGTTTCAAATATGGGTGATTCTGTTTTGAGCAGTCTTCAGCCTTTTGGCAGTGTTTTATTGTTGTCTGACGGGAATGTTAATAGTGGTGCTGATTTGGGTGATGTGGCTTTGTATGCCAGCAAGATTAATGCTACTATCAACGCTATCAAGCTGGCTCCGGTAAAGAATGATGCTGGTGTTCAGGTGCTTGGTCCTTCTAAGACTTTGGAGAATTCTGATAATACGTTCACTGTTTTTGTTAATCATGTTGGCCAAAGCACTCCTGTTCCTCTGAAAGTGATGTTGGATGAGGAGGTTGTTTACGATCAGATTCTGAATGATAATGTTTACCAGTTTACCAGGCAGCTGGCAAAAGGTTCTCACCGTATTACTGCAAGTATTAATGTGCAGGACTTTTTCCCTGACAATAATGTTTTTTACAAGTCTGTTAAGGTTGTTCCTCAGCCAAAGGTTTTGTTGTATACTGAGAAAGCGAGTCCTTTGGAGATTTTGTTGAAGCAGTTGTATCAGGTTGATCTTTCTGCCAGTTTGCCTCAGAACTTGCAGGATTATTATGCTATTGTGGTTGACGACCTTAATGCCAAGACTCTTGACCCTGTTTCTGATGTGATTAATGATTTTGTTGCTGATGGGAATGGTTTGGTTGTTTTTGGTGGTGAAAATTCGTTTGACAGGGGTAATTACAGGAATTCAGTGTTTGAGACTTTGCTGCCTGTTATGGTTGGCGCTCCTGAGAAAAAGCCTGGTGATGTTTTGATGGCTATTGTGATTGACGTTTCCGGCTCGCAGGGCGCTGCTTTTGGCCGTTTTGCCAGTACTGCTGATTTTTCCAAGTCTGCTACTGTTGATATTTTGCATAATTTGAAGCTGGATTCTCGTGTTGCGATTATTGCTTTTAACACGCAGGCTTACTTGTTGTCTGAGCCGAGTCCTGTTTTCTCTAAGCAGGGTGTTGAGGATTTGATTGGCAGGTTGAAGTGGGGTGGCGGCACTAATATTGGCGCTGGTGTTATGAAGGCTGTTAGCGTGCTTAGCCAGTTTTCAGGGAGCAAGAATATTGTTTTGTTGAGTGATGGCAAGACGCAGAATGCAGCTATTGCTTATGAGTCTGCCAAGCTTGCTGCGAATAATGGCATTAAGATTTACACTGTTGGTGTTGGTCCTACTACTGATGAGCAGATTATGATGGATATTGCTGAGATGACTAACGGTATTTATTTCCGTGCTACTGAGGAGTCTAGACTGAAGATTTTGTTTGGTCCTGTTGATGAGCAGGAGGCAAAGTCTGGTCAGATGGAACTGGTTATTTTGAACAAGAATCATTTTATTACTGAGAATTTTGAGCCGAATGCGACTTTGTATGGGTTTAATCAGGTTTCTCCTAAGGGTGCTGCGAGATTGCTGGCTACAACTTCTACTGGCGAGCCTGTTTTGACTGTTTGGCGTCTTGGTCTTGGTCGTGTTGGAGCGTTTAGTGTTGATGATGGCACTAAGTGGGCTGGTTCTTTGCTTGGCAAGCCTAATTCGCGTTTGATTGCGCGTACTATGAACTGGGCTATTGGTGATCCTGAAAGGAAGAGTGCTTCTTTTGTTGATGCTAGGGATACGCGTTTGAACGAGCCTGCTGAGATTACTGTGAAGTCTTCTGTTCCTCCTGAAGCGCCCAATGTTGTGTTTTACAAGATTGATGAGGATACTTATTCCGGCAGTGTTATTCCTTCCCAGCTTGGTTTCCAGTCTGTTGCTGGTGCTTTGTTTGCTGTTAATTACGAGACTGAATTTGAGGGTCTTGGCTTGAATTCTGAGCTGGAGAAGATTGCCGGCTCTACTGGTGGCAGGGTTTTCATGCCTGATGATATTGATGGTATTGTTGAGCACGCCAAGACTAAGGCTAAGCGTGTTATCAACTCAAGGGATTATGTGAGGTGGCCGTTCATTTCGCTTGCTATTATCTTGTTCCTCTTGGAAATATTTATAAGGAGAATTGTGAGGAAAGAGTGATGATAAGAACCGATTTTAATCTACTGCCGCAAAGACTAAAGCAGCAGGCAGAGGGTGTGATATGGGCTTTATAACTAAAAATGCGAATATGATTTTGTTGTTTTTGATTTTGTTGAGTTCTGCCTCTCTTGTTGGTGCCACAATTTTTTTCCAGATGAATTTTGAGAAGATTAATACTGAGTATCAGGGGAAGCTTCAGCAGCTGCAGTCTGTTTCAAAGGACTTGCAGGCACAGCAGACTTTGCTGGACAAGATTAAGGGCGAGTTGAGCTTGAAGGTTGAGCGTGAGACTGAGCTTGGTGAAAAGTTTACTGAAGTGAAGGCTACAAAGGAGGAGTTGGAGGGTCAGAAGGTCCAGCTTGAGCGTTCTAAGGAGCAGTTGGAGACAGAGTTGGATACTACTGAGACTACTTTGAGGTCCACTCAGGGCGAGTTGGAAGCGAAAAAGGATGCTGTTAAGACTTTGACTCTTGAGAATGACCGTTTGCAGACAGAGGTTGATGTTTGCATTGACCAGCGTGATGATTATAAAGATGAGAAAAACAGTTGTATAGCCGCGAAGGCGTTGTGCACATGCCCGTAAAACCTATTGTTAATGCGTTGAAGGAAGCTAAGCAGGCCGTTATTGAGATTGTGCTTTTCAATAGTGTTATTGATGCCTTGGTCGTTTTCATGTTTTTCCTGCTTGGCTGTTTAGTGCTGACCTTTCCTACCTGGTATGCTTTGGTTCCTGCGATTGTTTATGCTCTCATTCACACTCGTGGTAATTTGAAGGATGTTAATTTTTCAAAGATTGAGGAGAAATTTCCGAATTTGAGTGAGCAGTTGATTACTGTTGCTGATAATTCAAAGGAGCAGAATGAGATTATTGATGCTTTGAATCAGGAAGTTTTGCAGAAGATGAAGGAAATCAGGACTTCTTCTTTCATTAATTTTGGCAAGCTGACAAGGGAGTTGGCTGTTATGGCGGTTATTTCTTTTGTGATTATTGGTTCTGCCGCGTTTCACATCGAGTTTTTTGATTTTAAGGAGGCTATGAAGGAGCTTAAGGAGTTCAAGCCTAATCAGGAGTATGATATTAATGAGGAAATGCTGCGTTTTGAGGAGAGCCAGAATTTGAGCGAGATTTTGGGTGATAAGAGTGTTACAGAGCTGGGTCAGCAGCAGTTGGATTTGGAGATTAATCCGTTGAAGAGCGATATCGAGATTGGCTCTGTTCATGATACTGAGGATAAAACTTTTCGCGAGGTTGCTCCGTCTGAAATCAAGGCTGTTGCTGATGTGAGTTTTGAGGAGCAGATACCTAAACAATACCAGCGCATCGTTAAAACTTATTTCAAGGAGATTACTAAATCATGATGCGCGACATTGTTGAGGCGAGAGAAGAGTCTTTAACCTGTTTACGAAGTAAACAGCAATGGAATGCTTCTCGAGCCGAGACTAGGAGCGCTTTTGATCAAACTTTCCGAAAGTTTGTTCCAAAGCAGTATCAAAGGATTGTTAAAACGTATTTCAAAGAAATCACAAAATCATGAGGCTTCAGGGGTCGAGAGGGGACCGGGAGTTAAGGTCCCCTCGGTATGACTGCGAAGCCAAACATCAAATTTATAAAGATAAGAAACAGGAGGTTGTTTAATATGAAACTGGAAGA
>JAPLZR010000141.1 GCA_026394935.1 Candidatus Woesearchaeota archaeon | reverse complement strand
GATCGTTAGTTCTCCTGTGTTGTCACCTTTTAGTTCTATGACTGTCACGAATGGTTCTTCGTATGGTGTTGCGTTTTTGGTTAGCATTATTGTTGCTGTTTGGTTTGCTGCTGGTCTTAGTGCTGCTGATTGTATGAAGCTCCAGGGCGTCCACTTTCCTGTTTTGGTTATCGCGTAGTTTTTGATCGTGGCGTTTAGCGTTCGGATTGGCTCAAGTATCAGGTTTATGTTCTGTGGTTCTTCTCCGAATGTGTCAAGGAGTTCTGAGTGGCTTTCGTATCCTTGTTTTGTTATTCTTAATGTTCCTCCTATGCATCTTGGGAATTTGGAAGTAAACTTTCCTTTGTCAGTCATTCCGAGGTTGCAGTTGTTTTTTCCGCAGATGTAGCTGACGGTTGCTTCATTCATTCCTTGTAAAGTGTATCCATCTTTGACGTTTATTGTTATGTTTCCTGATGTTTTTTGTTCTGGATTGCAGAATACGCTTGGTCTTTTTTCCGGTTCTACCGGAGGCAGTAATTTTGCTTGTGTTGTGAACGCTTCTGAATTTCGCAGGTTTTGTTCCAATAGGAATTTGAAGCTGTATCCCTGCCTGTTAAATGTGTCAGGGTTTCTTATTTCAATCATTGTCGGATAGCTTATGTCATACGCGAAATTGTACCTGTTTATTGAAAGCGGCAGGATTTTGAAGTTGCTTGCCGAGTCCGCTTGGCAGATTTGTCCGTTGCAGTTAAGGTCGAAATACGGCTGCCACCAGTCGAAGTACATGAATCGTGCTTCCAGTGTCGGGTGTGTGGTATTGAGCGGTACGAAGAATTGCCTGTTGTATAATAGTTCGTACAGTTCTGGGTCTCTTGTGTCTGCAGGTGCGGCTAGGTAGTTGTAGTTTCTTACGCCTGAAACTTGTATGAGTGGTATGTGTGTTACCAGCAGTTGTTTAATTTTGTCTATTACCTCTATTTTTACCCAGAATTGTCCTGGTTTTGGCGGTCCTACCTCAAATCCGCTGGGCGGAGGGAGTTTTTCTGAATCTATTTCGCTGAACGTGTATATGATTGTTTTTGTTGCTTGTTCGAGTATGTTTTGCTGTATCTGAAGGTTGGATATTTCCGTCGCCAGTTCGTATATTTCTTTCAAATTCAAGGGTATTGTGACGTACGAGTCTTCTATGTCGAATGTTTGTCGTTCGCATATTGCTCGTAATGGGTATTTGCCTGTGAAGAATACGTCTTCTTGTGCTATGTTTGCTTTTACGTCTGGCGTTCCGAGTTCTTGTACTGTGCATCCTTGTTTTGTGAATGCTTCAAACTCTCCGAGACAGCTTTTCAGGTTTTCAGTAACGTACTTGTCGAGTTGTGCTTCTATGCTTGTGCTTCCTTCGTTTCTGTATAGCGGTGGTCTTTTTGTATCAAAGAGACAGTCTTTTTCGCATTTGTTGTCGCTTTTCATGTGCCACCAGTATGCTATTGCCGGGCCTGCTCCTGGTGAGAATTCTACTGCATCTCCGTCTGTTGGGCTTGCAGGGTTAACAAGGAGTTTTTTTGAGTCTATGTATCCTCCTGAGTCTCCTATTTTTTTGAGTCCGTCTGTTCCAAGCTGCAGTATGCACGAGTCCATTAAGTCTCTTAGTGGTTGTACTTGTGTTGGCAGTTTTTCTACTGCTGGTCTTGCTGCTTCGAACTCTTTTACCGTTCTTGATTGGTAGATGTAGATGGCTGTGCCGATTGCAAATAGAAGTATTATGCCAATGATTATGAATACAGTTATTTGGCCTCTTTTCATCCCTATACCCACCACTTTTTTGTTATGCTCATTTCTGGCATTTGGATATATAAATGTTCCTATGCACTATATGATAGTGTTTTTTTGGCAGGTCATACGTGCTTTAGAAATTCTTCCCTGTCCATTTTTAGGTCGTGTTTCACTATTTTGTTCAACAGTCCTCTATCTATGTCTTCTCCGCCGTGGTTTGGAATTATCGTTGTTCTGCCATCCGGATGTTCGAAGAACATGTGGCTCCCTTCCTGCCTTATTAGTTTGAATCCTATTTTGTCAAGAATTCTCATTATCTCTTTTGCATTTAGTAATGGAAGCTTGGACATTATGCTTCTATTTGTTGTAATGCAACAAATCTTGGAAGGGGTTCTTCGATTTTTTTGGCTTTGAGATACAGTTTTATTGCTTCTTTTGTGCGCTTGATTAGTTCGTCAAAGGTTTTGGCTTGTGTGTGACAGCCTGGAAGACCTACTACTTCTGAGATTAAATATCCGTCTTCTCCTTGTTCTACTATAATGTTGAAAGTTTCCGTCATATTATCTTTATAGAGAAAGTTGGTTTATAAATATTACGTTGCTTTGGTTGACAACCTGAAAGCCACTGGTAATCCTGTGCTAAATGCGAACTGGGGTACAATTTGTATCCCTCTTGAACTTTTGGCTCCAGATGGCAGGAAAAGAAGCTGAACACGGCATTGAGTTGTCCACATTTTGTGTACAACTGAAATTGTCTTCTGCAGGCGAAAGTTACCTGGACGTCCCTGAAAAAGAGAAAAGGAAAAGGCTTCCAAAGCTGTAAGCTGTTTTATTGCACTTCTATCGTTACTGGTATTCGTGTTACTTCCTGCAAGTCTGATGCTACGAATACTATTCTTTTCGTTCCTGGCGCTTTTGGCGTTATTGTTACCAGGCTGTTCTGGACCATTACGTTTAATCCTTCTGTTGATGTGCTTAAATAGACCAAATCAGTATCATCTGGGTCTATGAAGTATTCTGATAGGTCTAGCGTTAGTGGCGTGTTTATTTTTGCTTTGAATGTTCTTGTGTTTGCGCTCCATGCTGGCGCGCTGTTTCTGTTGTTTTGTGTTTTGTATGAGAGTTCGTTTAGTGTTAGCGTTCCTCCTTCTGTTTTCGCGAATAAGTCTATGACGTTTGAGCTGGTTATTATTTCGCAGGTTTCCTCGCATATGTCTTTGAATGTTCCTCCTTTTGTTTTTGTGCTGTCGAATATGAGTTCGAATTTTTCTCCTGTTTTGTAGTATAATTTTACGTTTCCTGTGTATGTTCCGCTTGCGAGAAGTGACATTGGCCTGTCCTGGAGCGTTATTTGTTTTACGCTTGTTTCTGTGAATGTTATGCTTACTGGCTGTCTTATGATGTCTTCAAATCCTACGAATCCTATTATGCTTGGCTTGACGAATACCAGGACGCTTAGCGCTATTACCAGTATTCCTGCTGCGATTAAGTGGTAGGGTATTGTTACTCTTTCTTTTGCTTCGTTGACTTTTTGGAATAGGGTTGTTACTTGTTCGTATGCTAGTTCTTTGTGGAAGTGTTCTAGAGAACTTTTGTCTATTTCGTGGTACGCGTTGACTACTTCGAGGTATTTTTGTTTGGCGTCTTTTATTTTGTCTTGTGCCAGCAGTGTTTCTGCTTCTGTGTGTAGGTCAACGAACTTTTTGACTAATTCTTCGTCTGTCAATTTGCACCCCTTTGGTGTTATGTTGGGTTGCGCGTATTTAAGCTTTTTGGCAATACTATCGTGCCTTGTTTCGAAGCTCTATCACCACCGCAACGTTTATAAATACCCTTCAGAAATCTCACGAACATGGTCAGCTTTAAGCTTGTCATTGGGAGCAAGGATGGGAAATGCGTTCAGAAGGAAGTGCAGGAGCCTGAATCCAAGGCTTTGTTAGGCAGGAAAGTAGGCGACTCGATAAGCGGAGACCACCTCGGATTTGCCGGCTATGAATTCCAAATAACAGGCGGTAGTGATTATTGCGGTTTCCCAATGCGAAAAGATATTGAGGGTTTTTCGCGCAAGAAAATTCTTGCTGTTGAAGCAATAGGTTTGAGGAAAAAGGCAAAGGGCGTAAGG
>JAPLZR010000130.1 GCA_026394935.1 Candidatus Woesearchaeota archaeon | reverse complement strand
TTATTTCTTTTCCGTATGGTCCTCTGAAGTAGATTTCGTCTCCTCTTTCTAGTTTCGCAAGTGCTTTTGTGAAGCATCCTCTTTCTTGGAATGCGATTACCAGCGGGTCGGTGTACATTACTGAGAAGGGTTTTTCCCCTTTTTCCGGAAGCCAGGCGAATGCGAATTGTCCTGGTTCTGCTTGTAATACTCCGTCCATTTGCAGTATGTGGAAGTCTTCTGCCAGCGGTATTCTTGCAGCCACCCTGAATTTTTTGTAGCTCATGTCAACTGTTTTTAATAGGCGTTCTGCGTTGTTTGTTTCGTGTTCAAGGTCAGAATCAATTGTTGAGAAGTACTTTTTTAGTTCTGCTTCAGTCATTCCTGCGAGTGCGCTTCCTATTCCGAAAACTGTTTCTTTTGCTTGTTGTCTTGCTTTTTGGCATGCTTTGACATCGTTTGCCGTGTATATTCCTCCGCAGACTATCATTGGAATATTTCCGAGCGCGTCTGTGATGTCTTTGGCGCATTTTATGCCTATTGGCGTGATTCCTCTTCCCGACAGTCCTCCTACTTTGTTTGTGAGCACATATTGCCCGTCAAACATGTATGCACCAGGACCGACCGTGTTTATTGCTGTTATTCCGTATGCTCCTGCTTCCATTGCCGCTTTTGCTATTTCCGCTATGTTTTGCGTGTTTGGTGTTAATTTTGCAAATATTGGCTTGTTTGTGACAGTTTTTACTTTTGCAACAATTGCTTTTACCATTTCCGGGTCTTGTCCGAGCTGCATTCCGTATCCTTTTGCGTGCGGGCAGGAAAGGTTTAGCTCCAAGCCGTCAGCTTGTTTTTCAAGAATTCTCGCCACTTGTGCGAATTCTTCTGCGTCTTTGCCAAAGATTGATATTAATAGGAACTTGTCAACAGGTATTGTTGCTTTTTGGAGTTTTTCTGAGAATGCTTCTGCGCCTGGGTTTGTCAGTCCTACAGCATTTACAAAGCAATATGGCGCATATTGCGCAATTATTGGCTCCCTGTTTCCTGCTCTCGGCAGCAATCCTATGCTTTTTGTTGTCAGGACTCCTATTTCCGGTATTTTGTCTGCTATGCTTTCCAGGCAGGATGGTTCTGTTGTTATTATTCCTGATGGTATTGTGAATGGAGAAACTGTCTTGCTGCCTATTCTTGTTTTTTGCACAAGCAGGCTTTGATGCAGGGCTTTTTATAGATTTAGCGCTTCAGATAGGTATTATGTTCTATTCAAATTTCTTTTGCAAGTCATAGAAGAAGCTCTTTGGCCAGAATTGCAAGTAAATTTCAGAATCTTCCCACTTGCAAAGTCTGTTTCTCGCCTCGGGTTCAGATAACACATCGTAAGATGAACCAAGAGCAAGATTTTGTCTTTTTACGACTCCTGCAGGTTCTCCAGTAAGTCTCTCTTTCTCTTCAATTAAGGTTATTGTATCAGCTATTTCAGAAGGGTCGCATAAAGTTTCCGGATTCCTTAAAACTGAAACACCCGTCATATTAGGTATTATGCTTTTAAAGTATATAAAATTATTCTGACAGAATTAAATTCCTCTTTGTCCGAATGCGCTTTGTGCGAGTGCGAATGCGTCTTCGTCTTTTGGCAAGATGTTTTGTCCGAGGACCGGCACCACGTAGCTGACGAATGCTATTACGCAGAATGCCGTGCCGAATCTTTGTTCTGGCGTGACTGTTGCCACGATGGGTTCTTGTTTGTGTAAATCATATCTGTCTGAGAACGCGAATCCTTTTCTGTTTTTTCCTGTGAATAGCTCGTCCAGGCAGCTGTTAACGTTTTTGACTGCATCATCTATTGTTCCTTCGCCGTTGTATTCGCAGACCAGTCCGCCTGCGTGTTCTCCCATCCTTTCGCCTTTTGGGCGCAGCCAGCCGTATAGTATTGCTGCTGTTGCTCTTCTTTGTCCTTTTTCTCGGTCTATGTGCGCTGCTGCCTGTATGACTCCGACTTGTGCTCCGTGTTGGATTCGGTCCATTCCTTCATCAACTGATATTTCTCTTGCTATTCTTGGCAGTATGCTTGTGTATGGCACCAGGTTTCCTAGTTCCACTCCTGCCTCTCGCATTGCTTTGTGGTAGCTTCCTGCGTGGTTTTGGTCTCCGCTTTGTCCTGTTCCTTTTGATTTGAAAAATTCGTATGGTATTGGGCATCCGACAACCAGTCCCCTGTACCCTTCAGGAACTTCAACTGTCACAAAAATCACCTATCGTTGCAGAAGAGTACATCTGCGAAGAAGAGAATGTGAGAAGCATTGTCTTATTGTATTCTTTTACCTTTTTTTATTTGATTTTTTTCACAAATGAGTTCTTATTTATAAACTTTTTTATTTGTTGCAAACACCTCCTCTTTTCAATGGCTTTTGCAACATTAAAAAACCCCTGTTTTGGGTTTTTTATTTCAAACCTTTTCCGACTTTACTATCGCGTCTATTTCGTCTTCTGTTACTGAGCACCCGTTGAGTTTGACGCTCCAGAGTATGCTTTCGAGGAGTTCTCTTTTTGCGTTTGGTATGTCTACGACAAACTTGTCCAGCAGTCCTTGTTCGTACGCTATTGTTACGAGTTCTATGCTTCTTATTACGCTTATGTGTCTTGTTGCTTCTTCCCATTCTCTGAGCACTTTTTCGTTGTGTTGGAGTTGCATGTGGAGTCTTTTTTCCATTAAAAGGTGGAGTCCGTGCGGATTTTCCAATAATGTTCTTGTTATGCGCTCGTCGATGACTATTGCGTCTGCTTTGTACAGGATGGCTGCTGCTAGTGTTTCCATTTCTCCTATTTGTACTATTTTGATGTTTTGCCCGTGTGCTGACAGCAAGGAATTGGCTAAATTTGAGAGTTCTAGTGCTTTTTTGTTGACTGCTTCGTCTTTTATTACTGAGATTGTGCCTTTTTGTATTAGGCTTTGTACTTGCAGTGCTTCGAACTTGTAGCGTCTTGTTTCTAATGGTCTGTCTACTAGTTCTCTTTTTACTCCTGTTGTCATTGTAAGGTTTGCTTTTTTCTTGAATTCTTCAAGCACCCAGAGAAGGTTGCTCGTAGTCAAACTTATTATCGGTCCTGAGTCTAGTAGTACTGTTTTCATTGGAATATTGCTCTTGCTTTTTTTACCCGGTCCATTGCTTTGATGCCGTCGTGCGGTATGTCGATTACGGTTTTTCCTATGTAGTTTTGCAGCTCCCACTGGCTTAGTCCTAGTAGTTCTGCTGTTCTTGCTATGGATATGCCGTGCTCATACAGCTTGCTGGCTTTTTTGATTCTTGCCTGCTGTATGACTTCTTGTATGTAGAGTTTGAGTTGTGCGTCGTATTGTCCTATTTCCTGCAGTAAGGATTTCATTATTGCCCTGTATTGGTTGTCGTCGTCGTTTGTTAGTGCTTCGTGCGCTTTTTGCAGTGCGGGTGTTACAGTAGGCGCTGTTTGTCTTTTTTCAAGGCTTCTGTGTATTACTTTTGAGAGTGCGTAAACGAGAACTGCGAGTGTTAACGGGTCGTCTTCCTGGAATATGCTTGCGTCGTGTATTGTGTGGTTGCTTAGTTCTGCGATTGCGGAGTAATCTTCTTTTTTCAGCGCGTCTATTACTTTTTTTATTACGTCTAATATGTCTTCCTTGATTATCTGCCGCATGCAAAGTTCTTGTTTGTCGTGATATTTAAGTGAGTATGACCACGTTTTAGGGGTAAAGTGTTAAATATCTCCTCTTTTTCTAAAACATTATGAAAGTCACTCCTAGTTTGACTTTGGCTATTACTGCTAAAGCCAGGAAGATGAAGGAGCAGGGCATAGATGTTGTCAGTTTGGCTGCTGGCGAGCCTGATACTTTGCCTCCTGAGCCTGTTAAGGAAGCTGCTATTCAGGCAGTGCGGGATAATTTTGTGCAGTATACTGCTGAGTCCGGCATTAGTGAGTTAAAAGAAGCGGTTGTTAAAAAGTTCAGGCGTGATAATGGTTTGGATTACAAGGCTGATAACATTATTGTTTCTAATGGTGCTAAGCAGGTTTTGTTTAATGCTATTTTTGCTTTGGGTCCGGGTGATTTCGTTGTTCCTGTGCCTTTTTGGCTGACTTATCCTGAGCAGATTAAGATGGCTCAGAGTAAAACTGTTTTTTGCCGTACTGAGAATAATCAGTTTAAGGCTGATTTGATTGCTGAGAAGATTACTAAGGATACTAAGGGAATTATTTTGAATTCTCCTAATAATCCTTCTGGTGCTGTTGTTTCGAAAGCAGAGCTTAAGAGGATTGCTGACTTGGCTTTAAGTCATAAGATAATGGTTCTTTCTGATGAGGTTTATGAGTATTTTACGTATGATGATGAGCACGTGAGCATTGCTTCTTTGAATCCGGAAATAAAGGAAAGAACTGTTACGATTAATTCTTTGTCTAAGTCTTCTGGTGTTCCTGGCTGGCGTATTGGTTATGCTGGCGGTCCTGTTGATTTGATTAAGGACATGTCTGCCATTCAGAGTCATGTTACTTCTAATCCTTGTTCTATTGCGCAAAAGGCTGCTGTGAAGGCTTTGGATTTCGGCAAAAACCCTGCTGTTTTGAAGGAGTATAGAGAAAGAAGGGATTTGATGGTTGAGGGCTTGAATTCTGTTGGTTTGCACTGCCAGAAGCCTGCTGGTGCTTTTTATTGCTGGGTTAAGATTGATGGTGATTCTATGGATTTCTGCAGTAGATTGTTGGAGCAGTCTAAGGTTGCCATTATTCCTGGCGAGCCTTTTGGCATGAAGGATTATGTGAGGTTGAGTTATGCTGTTCCTAAGGAAAAAATAAAAGAAGCAATAAAAAGAATAAAAGAATTCTTAGCTTAAGATTTTCATTGTTTGGTACGACGGTGTCGTAGTTGGGGTTGTTGGTACTGGCACGCACGCTCCGTTCAGGCATCTTCCCGGGCAGGTGAGTCTTAACTCAGATGGTTTTCCGTCTCTGCATATCCATTCTACTACGTGCGTGTCGTCATAGCATGAGTCTCTGTAGACTTGGTCTCCAAGGCGTACTTCTCCTGCGTTGTTAATGTTTTTGCCGTCTGTGTCTCTGCAGTCTGGCGGAGTGGTTGTTTGTGTTGGAGGGTTGCACTGGTCAAAGCAGGTCTGCATTGCCAGCTTGTCGTTGCTGAAGGTTTGTCTGCAGTATTCTGCGCACGTCGGATAGCATTGTCTCACGCAGGATTGATAGCCTGTTGATGCTGCTGTGGCTGTTGAAGGGTATTTTTGCCTGCAGCTGTCCTGGCAGGTTTGTGGCGGGTTGCATTGTTGTTCGCATTGCTCCATTGCCGTAGGTGAATTAGCGTATTTTTGCCTGCAGTTCTCTTCGCAGGTTTGCGGTGGGTTGCATTGTCTTGCGCAGTAGTCATACTCTGTTGTTGAAGTGGCGGTTTGTTTGCATCTTTCCTCGCAGGACTGCGGTGGATTGCACTCTGTCAGGCACACTTTGTATTTGTCAGGATAGTTTGCGTATTGCCTGCAGTTTTCTTCGCAGGTTTGTCCGTCGCAGGGAGTGCATTGCGGGCACCCCGGAGTTCTTGGCGTTCCGCCGTCGCAGCAGGCTGAGTTGATTATTACGTTTCCTCCGCCGTCGTATGTTCTGCCGTCTGTTCCGATTACTTTTGCTCCTCTCCAGCATCCCCATCTGGGGCAGAACAGCATTAATATTATTATAACAATGACTCCTATGCAAAGCAAAAACAACAAAAGATTTGTCAAAAAGGTCGGGCTTCGCCCGCCTATGAAGAATTTTTGGTCTGATCTTTCAAATGCCATATGGATGGTGTATGATGCACCGTATAAAAGATTGCGTCGCCACTCTGGAGAGAAGCCAGACACATAGTATTTTAACCACCTCTTAGGGGTAAAAATAGAAAGGTTTAAAAGTAAAAGTGCTGTTTTTTGGTGAATGGACCCAATTTATGAAGGCACTATCAGTTGGAAGCGGTTGTACGTTCCTCCCCAGCTTGATGATATTATGTTTGCTTTAAGGCTTGAAGGGGATTGTGTTGCGACATTTCTCAAAGAGCCCGTTCGTGTTCTTGCTTTGCGGCATGTTGACGTCTTTAAGGCTGAATGTGAGCAGTTGAAAGATTCAATTGAAGGAGATGTTTTTGGAGAAAAGTACTTGTGTGCTGACACTGAACAAGTGAAAAGAAGGGGCAAGCATTTTCTTTTTCGTGAGCGCTCTTTGGAAGATCTTTCTGTTGCTAATAAATCGCCGGTCTGTTTGGATGTGATTGGTGAAAATTTAATCATAGTTAAGAAAGAAGATTGGCAGAAATATGTCGCAGGTCGCTTAATCGACAGTAAATAATTCCGAGTCGTGTTCTACATCTAATATTCCTAATCGCGCTCCTGCATCTAACCAGCCGTGAGCGTAGTTTAGTGCAGCGAATGCAGTGACTATGTCTCCTTTGTCTTTGAAGTGTTTTGCATCTTGATAGTACCTGTTTGCCATGTCGAGAATTACATCTGCTTCTGGTTTTGCTTTCTTGGCTTTTTTCAGTGCTCTGCCTGTTATGTCAAAGTATTTTGCAAGTTTTTCATCGGTTATGATGTTCATCATTTGTTTTATTTGCCTGCAGGATTATAAAGTTTGTTCATTTCCGGAAAGCTTCGAATGAAGCTTTTTGCTGCGAGCCCTTGGATTTGGTCTACGGATAGCTGTAATACTTGAGGCACCAGCACATCAACATTTTGCTTTTTAATGTCAAATTTCTCAAAACTTATGTTTGGGTATTCTGACTGGTTGTTGTACATTTCTGAAAAAAATAGTCCGAGTATTTCATTGCATGCCTTTCCCGATATAAACCCTTTTGGAAAGCATATGGTTGCGAACGAGAGATATATGGAGTCGTGATTTTTGTTCTTCAGTTCAGTCAATAAAGCGAATATTTCTGTTTCTTTTGTTCCTTTATCATTATCGAATTTAGGAGATCCATAAAATTTGCTGTATACCAAATGAGCCATTTCGTGGATTTGAGTTCCTTTTATTAGTTCA
>JAPLZR010000039.1 GCA_026394935.1 Candidatus Woesearchaeota archaeon | reverse complement strand
GCAATAACACAATACTTTTAAAGTGTGATAACCAGACTATTGATGAGGTGCAAAATAAGATAAGACGTGTTACCTATGATAGATGTCGCAGTTAAAGGAATTATTGTAAGTGATGAAAAAATACTTCTTTTAAAAAGAAGTAGCAAAGAAGACTGTTTTCCCGCACTTTGGGACATACCTGGCGGAAAAATCGCCTTTGGCGAGGATTTAAACCGGGCATTAAAAAGAGAAATTAAAGAAGAATCAGACATTGATGCTGAAGTCATAATTCCATTTTCCACCTGGTCATTTTTCAGAAATGAAAATACCTATGTTGTTGGAATCACTTTTCTTTGCAAATTAAAAAATGATAAAATACAAATTAATCTTAGCAAAGAACACGAACAGTTTATCTGGGCTTCAAAAGATGACTTGGACAAATTGAACATGAACGAGAATTTAAAGAATAATTTAAAAGAATTTTTTGAAACAAAATTTTATCAAAAATTTCAATTATAAACTCAACTCATGCCTGAATTTCTGAGTTGGAATTTCCGGGCATTCTTTTAGAAAAACGTCTTTTAGGGAATCCAGGTGCGTTATGCTTGGGTGCAGGTGCATAAGCGATCTTTTGTTGTGTTCGCCGACAATGTAGATTTTCGTTTTTTTGTTTTGTTCGCAGTTTGCAATGGCTATGCCGAGCTCAACAAACATGTCTGTTCCTTCGCTGTCGCTGATTAATACAAATATGTCTGCTTTCGGGATTGCTGAAGATATTTTCTGTGCTGTTTCGTTGCATTTTTTGATGTTTTGGTTATACGGCACCAAACCTTCCAAAACCGTCCAGTTGAATACTATTTCATGACCCTGTTTTTCCAGAATATTAGAGATATTTTTTACGAGTTCTCGGTGTTTTGTTCTGGATGCGAAATACCATTTCATGAAGTTTTCACCTGTCCATTTATTTCATCTCGTATTTTTCAACATCCGTGTACACTGGTCCTTCTCTTTCCAGTTTGCTTTCTATCAGTTTGAATTCTTTTACTGCGAAAGAAACCGGCTCTACTTTCAGATTCTTGACTTTGTCCGCGAATTGTTGGTCTGAACTTTTTACTCTTGCGAGTGTGATGTGTGGTTGGAAGTCTTTTTCTTTTTCAAACATTCCGTGTAGTGCTTCTTCTATTTTCTTTTGTAGTTCGCATATTGTTTCTTTTGGCTCTAGTCCTATCCATACTACTCTGATGAAATTTTCGTTTGGAAAGACTCCTGTTCCGTTCAGTTTTGCAGTAAACGGCTTGAATTGCACTGTCTTCAGTTTGTTCTTGATTTCTTCTGCTTTTGCTGGTGTGACTTCTCCCAAGAATTTGAGTGTTAAATGGAAGCTTTTTGTTAGCGTGGCGCCTGTTAGTTGTTTTTGTATTGCGAGAATTTGCTCTTTCGCCTTTGATGCGTCAAATGCTATGAATAATCGCATAAATAAAAAAAATAATATAAGAAAGATAAAAGCTTTATGCTTCGTCAGATTTTTCTTCAGTTTCTTCTGTGCTTTCTTCTTCGCCAAAGCTTTCAGAGTCTTCTGAACTTTTTTCTGCAGGTGTTTCTTCTGCAGGTGCTTCTGCTGGTGCTTCTTCGCCAAAGCTTTCGCTTTCTGCGGGTGCTTCAGCTGTGCCTTCTGCTTTTGCTCCGGGTGTGCAGACTTCTGCGAATCCTACTTTTCGTAACACTTTTGTTACGCGGATGTGCGCTTGTTGTCCTTCTTTAACGCCTGGAATAAACAGCACAAAGCCGTTTTTCTTGGCTATTCCGTCGCCTTTCTCGCCGACGGCTTCTATTGTCACGTCCAATTCTTCGCCTACTTTTACTGGGGGCGTCATTCCCATGCCTCCATCTCTTGGTCGGAAGCCTCCCCTTCTGTTTTCTCCGTACATACCTTATTCACCTACCTAAGTATAGTATGCAGAACTAGCCGCATACAGGCCGTTTTCCTTCTGTTGCGTATTTAAACTTTGTTATTAAAAAAAGAAAAATTAGGCATCTTTGATGCCGTCTTCTGTTACTATGAATATTGCTTCTGCTTCTGGCATGTTTGGCGCGTCTACCATTTTGGCTACTCTTGTTCCTTTTTTGCCTCTTCGCAGGTATAGTCTGTATGTGCTGTTGTGTGCTACTATGTGTCCGCCTATTGCTTCTGTTGGGTCTCCGAAGAACTGGTCTGGTTTTGCCATGACCTGGTTGGTCACATAGACTGCGACGTTGAATTTGTCTGCTATTTTCATTAGCGCGTGCATGTGTTTGTTTATTCTTTGCTGTCTGTCTGCCAGTGTTCCTCTGCCGATAAACTCTGCCCTAAAATGCGCTGTCAGGCTGTCTATTACTATTAGTTTGACATTGTTTCCTTGTTTGATGAGATCTTCTATTTTTTCTGCCAATAGCATTTGGTGGTCTGAGTTGAATGCTCTTGCTACTTTGATGTTTTTGAGTGCTTCTTGGGGGTCTAGTCCGCAGGCTTTTGCCATTTGTACGATTCTTTCTGGTCTGAATGTTCCTTCTGTGTCTATGTAGACTGCTGTTCCTCCTGCTCCTCCTTTATCTGGTGGCAGTTGTACTCTTACTGAGAGCATGTGTCCTATTTGTGATTTTCCTGAGCCGTATTGTCCGTAGGCTTCTGTTATCGCGTTTGTTTCAAATCCTCCGCCCATTAGTTTGTCTAGTTCTTTGCTTCCGCAGGTTATTTTGATCATTTGTTCTCGTTTTTTCATGATTTCTTCGCCTGATGTGAATTCCATTTCGAGGTTGGCTCTTGCTATTGCGATGATTTTTTTTGCTGTTGCTTCTGACATTTCTGTTGCGCCTACTATTTCTCCTGGTGTGGCTACTGCTATGCTCATCAGGTCGTGGAATCCTGCAGCTGCTAATTTCTCGATAGAAGCAGGTCCTACTCCTGGCAGGTCTTGTACGCTCGTGATTTTCTTTTTTAGTTCTTCCATGTCTGGTTTTTTTGTTACCTCAACCATGCCTTCTGATGTTTCGATTTGTATTGTTTGTTCTTCTTCTATGTATTTTTTGTTTGTCATAGGTATCACCTTTTTTGTTTTTTATCATGAAATTAAAAAATTCCCGCAGTTTGGCTGCGGGGGTGTTGTAAGGTCTTCTTTTTTTCGCTTCAAGCAATCACCTCGGGTTTTGTTGGTTCATCGTGTCCGTTTAGCACTAGGTATCTGTATGCTTCTTCTATTACGAGTGCTGCTTTTGGCAGGTCGTTTAATCTCATGGAATTCGTGCTCTGCCATTGGCCTGTTTTGTCTGTGTACCTTCTTTGCAGGCTTACTGTTCTTGTTTCGTATGCTTTGCCTTCTTTGTCTGTTCGGACGTTTTTCCACACGGTTGCGCTTATTGCGCCTGTGCTGAACTTTTTTTCTGGTTGGTTTTTTTCTTCCATTTTTTTCACCTTCGGTTCTTCCGTTTGGTGCTCGCCTGTTTACTCTAAGACCAGGTTGGGTTTAAATACGCCGCGCGGGTGGTTGTCCAGTGTCCAGTGGGTTTTTTATATAGGAAACGTACTTTTTACAGTTTATGGGGGATAGGCTTCCGAAGGTTGTTGTTTCCGGATTGGTAGAGAAGGACGGTAAGGTTTTGTTAGTTAAGGAAATTCTTGAGAGCAAATTGCCTTATTGGATTGTTCCTGGCGGGAAGGTCGAGTTTGGTGAGAGTCTTGTTGATGCTGTGAAAAGGGAGCTTAAAGAGGAGACTAATTTGGATGTTGAGGTTTTGAGATTGCTTGATTTTAAGGAGCACATTGTTATGAAGTATGATTATCATACTGTTGTTTTCTTTTTCTTGGTAAAGCCGTTGAATGAAAGCATTAAATTGCCTGGGGAGATTTTGGATGCGAAGTTTTTTGCTAAGGATGAACTAAAAAGTATTGATTTGGTTGATAGCGCGAAGTGGATTTTGGATAAGTTCTTTACAAAAAGTGCTTGACTACTAAGAATGCGTCTGCGAGCAATACTCCTCCCATTATCATTAGTTCCATTGCTCCGTCTGTTCTTACGAATCCGCTTATTCTGAAGTTGCTTACTGGGTGTAGTAGGTTGCATCCTGCTTGTGTTAAACAGTCTGATGCCAGGTGTGCTGCATATCCTATTGCTATTGGCAGTCCGATTGTTTTGAGGTTTGCTGAGTAGAATACTATGTAGAGTATTATTACTGCGAATGCGCTGTGGAAGAATCCTCTGTGCTGGAAGAATTTTGGTATCCATCTGGTGATGGGCAGCATTCTGTTGATTTTGCTGTTTTCATGGTCTACGTCAGGGGCAAGGCTTCCTAATACTGCTAGTGGTAAGAACAACAGCCAGTTTGCTCCGAAGAACGGATACGTGAGCATTCCTGCAAGGAATCCGAATGCCATGTGTGTTCTGCCCATCATTTTTAGTCACCTTTCGCCACTTCAATCCATTTGTGTGTTATTTTGAATTTGCATGCGTCTCTGTAGAATTTTAGGTGTTTTGGTTCTATTTGTGCGTATATTGTTTTGACTCCTTTTTGGAAGAATTGTTTGCATAATTCGTTTACTAGTTTTGTTCCTATTCTTTTTCCTCTTTCTTTTTTATGGACTCTTGTTTCGCATATTGCTGCTTCTGTTCTTTTTGTTGGCGGTATTTCTCCTATGATGTAACCGATGACTTTCTTGTCTTCTGCTACGAGAAATACTACGTCTTTGTCCTTGATTGCTTTTTCGAGGTCTGTTTGTTTCCAGTATGTTCCTTTGTCTAGTTTTTGCAGGAACAAACATGATTTGATGTCGCTCTTTTTTGCTTTTCTTATCATCATGCACCTTATAGTTTTTTGTCAAATCTTATTACAGTTCTTCCGCGCTTGAAGCCTTGTTTTTCATAGAAATTTATTGTTTTAGTGACGTTTTCGGAATATAGTCCTAGATTCTTTATTTGCTTTTGTTTCAGGCGTTTGTATAATTCTGCCATTAATTTCTGGCCTATGCCTTTCCCATGTACTTTCTTGCCAACATCTATGTCAATCAGATCGGCGGAATCTGGCATAGGAACTCCAAGTTGAGTTATGCAGAACCCTAATACTTTTAATTCCTCTGCGACTAAAACGATATACTTTTTCGATTTTATTACATATGATAGGTAGTTTTTGAGAGCGTTCTTGCCTATTTTATTTATATCCGTCAAAGAAACTTCTATAAAAATTGATGAGATATCTTTTATGTCGCTCTTTTTTGCTTTTCTTATCATTAACTGCACCTTTTTACCAGGACTGTGTCGCTTTAGTTCATAAAGTTAGCGTTACTTCCAAAATCCTGCTTCTTTTAGGACTAGTTCAACGCTCTCTGCTATTTTGAGTTTTTTTATTTCTTCTATGGAGAAGAATTTTGCTTGGGATACGTCTCCTTTTGGTTTGATTTCGGTATTTTTTGGTTTGGCGAGATAGTAAAAAACAACACTGTGGTAGTTGCCTGGTACGTTTATTATTTCTTTGTAGCAGATTTGTTTTATAATGTCGGCTTCTATGTTTGTTTCTTCTTTTAGTTCTCTGACTGCAGCGTCCTGGATGGTTTCTCCGAATTTGACGCCTCCGCCAGGGATTACCCAATACCCGTTATAGTTTTCTTTGTTTCTTTCAGCTAAGAGGAATTTGCCGTCTTTTTCTACTAATACTGCTGCAGTTATTCTTGGTCTTTGGTTTTCCATGGATTAACGAAAGAAAGGCAGGGTTATTTAAAATCTATGCAAAAGCTATTTAGACGAATTTTACTGTTTTAGTTGATAAAACTAATGTTATGTATAATAAATAAACCGCCACTATTTTAGTTTAGAAAATCTTTCTTATCATGATAGAGCAGCCAGTATATAATGCCAATAAAAATTAATATCCAAAATAATGAACTAAATATCCAATATACTGGTGTTGCGCCAGGTATAAAATACAAAAAGGCATTATCATAAAATTTTCCTATAACATAAGCTAACAAGATGGCAAAGAATGTTAAGTAAAAATCTTTTCTATGCTGCTCCATATACTTTCATAATCAAGCATTGTTTAAATAATTTACGATAGTTTCTTTACCCCTCACCTTTGAGGCTTCACTGTTGTTTAAGAGAACATTTATAAGTATCTCCGTCTTATTTGTTCACATGAATAAACACCTCAAGGACATATTATTTGTTATAGGAATAATTGTAATTTTGACTTACTTATACTTTTCAATATCACCAATATTGTTTCCTAGAGAGTCGTCTGTCGGTATAACTAAGTTATATAAAACTGTGCAGGATGAAAATGTGTTAATTGACATTGAAGACTGTTTTGCACCAAACGAAATTGTAGGAATTAAATGCTGCATACGTGATAAAACAGTTCCGACTATGTGTCAAGAAGAAT
Organism: Candidatus Woesearchaeota archaeon; assembly: GCA_026394935.1. GTDB lineage: Archaea > Nanobdellota > Nanobdellia > Woesearchaeales > ARS49 > CABMGU01. Next base: position 858 of record JAPLZR010000039.1, on the reverse strand, counting down.
ACGCTGTCTTTTTCGCTAAAGTGAACAACGCGGCACGACGAGGCATTTTAACCAAAGAAGAAACTATTGTTGATAGTTATGGTTATTCTTTCAAACCTCCGAAAGATTATCTTTTAATTGAGAATCTAACGTGGGGAGGAACTAACGTACCTTACTCTTTAATTGCTCATGGTGAAAACGAAAATGATTATATCTTTATTACAATCAGGGAAATAGAAACTACTATGACTAAAGAAAAAGGATGGGGATTTGATACGAAAAAAGATTTCGCAAGCTTTGAGCAAGGTTTAAAAACAGGTACGAGCAAAGCAGCCGACTTGTTAAATCTCAATATCAAGACAGAGACATCACGGTTAGTTAAAACTGAAAATGACTATGATGTGTTCATTATTGAATCAAAAGGGGAATATAGACCGGAAGAAGAACTGCCCGAAACATACTTTAAACGCGCTATTTTCTTAGATCGTGCTTTTGTTCTAACATATGAATCATCTTTGGCATTCTCAAGCTATGTGAATGAGTTTGATGAACTTTTAAACTCATTCAGGTTTAATTAAACATGAACCTCAACAAATTAAAAGCAGAAATGAAATCCGATCTCCAAGGTTGGGGAATCGGATTACTTATCATGGGTGTTTTAAGCAATATTTTTAGAAACTTCTTCGACCCAACATGGGGAGTGATCCTTATTTTAATCGGTCTTCTTACATTACTTATTATGGAAAGAAAAATGTACCTTGTAATTGGTGCTTCATTAATAGCTATCGGTCTTCTTAACATTATCTACGGATTATTTGGAGGATGGACGTTTTTTGGAATTATACAAATTGTAATTGGAATACAAGAGCTTTACAAGTT
>JAPLZR010000049.1 GCA_026394935.1 Candidatus Woesearchaeota archaeon | reverse complement strand
GAATGCGTCCCAGCCTGACATTTTTTGCATCATTATGTCTAGCAGTACGATGTCTGGCTGGTCTTTTTTTAGCGCGTTTATTCCTGCTTCTCCTGATGAATAGCTTGTTATTTTGTATCCTTCTGTTTGCAGTATGTCTTTTACCACTCTTTGCGTGTCTGGGTCGTCTTCGATGTGCATGATTTTTATCATTTTTCTCCCTCCTTATTTTATTATTTTGTCAAAGAACAGTGAGACTTTGCCGAGCAGTTCTTCGTGTTCTGTTGTGAATATGATTGCTTTTGCGTCTGAGGCTCTTGCTTTTTCCACTAGGTCGTTTGTGAATCTTGCGACCATGTTTAACTCATTATAGATGAGTAGCGTGCTTAAAGAATCCATTATGATTGCTTTCTTTCATTTTGCAGTTTTCAAAAAAGTGCTGATTGCAAGGCTTATTGCTGTCAGGGTGTTTGGGCTTAAATCGTATATCACGTTTTTCCCGTTTTGTTTCTCCATTACTCCTGCTGTTATGCAGTCTATGAACAATATTTTGTCAAGGTCTATTTTTTTGTTTTTCCAGTTCTTGCTCAGTACGTTGTATGGCTTGTTGAAGCTTACATATACTATTGATGTTTTTTCTTTTACCAGCCGTGCTACTGTGCTGTCAACATTTTTTTGTATTTCCTGCGAGGGTAGTATGACTAAAAAAACCTTTCCTCTGGTTATTTGTCCGGCTTTTATCATTTAAGTTCTGTTGAGAAGACTTCCTGTTCCGGATAGACTATTATTCCCTGGTCTGGCTTGATTTCCAATGGCACGATTTTTTTGCGGAATCCCGAGCCTCTCATTTTTAGAATTTCTATTGCGCTTTCTCTGACGTTTCCGTGCCTTATGTTGTACATTACGAACACTCCGTCTGCCAGGAACTCTTCCACTACTGATGTTGTCAGTTTTGTGACTGGGTCTGGCGTTTCTGATATTAGGAATGTTGTTGCGCCGACTTCGCTGAATAGGTTGAATAATTGTTCTATGTACAGTCTGTATGTTTCTTCTTTGCCGTAGAATGCTGATGCTATTGCTGACAGTGAGTCTATTGCTATTCTGTCTGGGTTGAATCCTTTTGGTATTATTAATGGCTTGATGTCTATGAGCAGTTCTCCTTTTGCTTTTTCAAGCATTGCATCTATTTGTCTTGTGACGTCTAGTGGTGATATTTTCTTTATTACCAGTTTGCCTGCTTTTTCAAGCGGGTCTGGGTTCCATCCGAAGTCTCTCATGTGATTTCTTAACCTTTCAGGGTCTTCTTCGAATGTCATGTAGTAGACTTTTTCGCCTGCTTTTGCTGCTTCGTAGAGTGTTTGCAGGCAGAATATGGTTTTTCCGCTTCCTGGTCCTCCGCATACGAGTGAGCTTACTCCTCTTGGTATTCCGTGGATGAACAGTTCGTCAAGCCCTGCTATGCCTGTGCCAACATATTTTTCTCCTGTTACTTTGATTCTTGATGGCGCCGGCTTTTCTGCCAGTTTTTGCTGTATCTGTTTTTTGATGTCTTCTATGCTGGCTGCTTTCTTGGCAGGTTTTACCGCCTGTTTTGTCTCTTTTTTGTCGTGATTCGTGCTGTTTCTCAGAGGTTTGATTATATGTTTCATCTCTTTTTTCATATATGAGCGTTAGTTGGCTTTATTTAAAAAGTTATCCCAAAATAGCCCTTTATAAAGAGAAAATTGCGAAGCATAAGTAAAAAACTGGGCCCGAGGAGATTTGAACTCCTGACCCTTGGTGGACTTAGTCAGCCGGTTTTTAGTTTGTGCCGGCTGCGGTCTTATAAGACCAATGCTCTACCAGG
>JAPLZR010000051.1 GCA_026394935.1 Candidatus Woesearchaeota archaeon | reverse complement strand
GTCCAAAGCCTTAATCAACTTCTCTGTATTCAGCTTGCCAAGAGACATATTCTTAGTATGAATCTTGAAAATTTCCTGCCTTGCCTCAACATTAGGCAAAGGAACATGAATCAGCCTGTCCAACCTACCCGGACGAATGATTGCCGGGTCCAAAATATCCTTCCTATTCGTACAACCAATAATCTTAACATTCGCCAAAGGCTCAAAACCATCAATTTCAGAAAGCAACTGCATAAAAGTACGCTGAACCTCGCGCTCGCCAGAAGTGCCAATATCCATCCTAACAGCAGCAATAGCATCCAGCTCATCAATAAAAATAATACTCGGAGCCTTTTCCCTTGCAAGCTGGAAAAGCTCCTTAACCAATTTCGCACCCTCACCAATAAACTTCTGAACAAGCTCGCTCCCAACAATCTCAATAAAAGTGCTCTTAGTAGAAGCAGCAACAGCCTTAGCCAACAAAGTCTTACCAGTACCAGGAGGACCATGCAGCAAAATACCCTTAGGAGGCTCAATACCAACCTTCCTGAAAAGTTCAGGCTTCAGCAAAGGAAGCTCAATAACTTCCTTGATATCTCTCTCCTGATCCTTCAAGCCGCCAACCTGCTCCCAGGAAACATTCGGCTTTTCAACAATAACAAACTTATCAGCATCAAACCTTCTCGACTGCTGAACCTTCTTCACAACAGTCAAATTCTTCTGCTCAGCAAGAACAGTATCACCAATAGAAAACTTGCCACAACCCTCAGCCATGTCGACCAAAAACTCATTACCATTAGGCAAACGAACCAAAACTTTATCATCAACAAAATCCCTAACCTCACAAGAAATCAAAGGAGTACGCTTGAACTTCTCCAGCTCCTTCTCAAGATTCTCAACACTCTCACGAAGAAAACGGTTCTCCTCCTCAACACCACTCACATTGGTTTGGTAGCCGTAAGTTATTGTATCCTTGTCACCCATGAAAAACAAGCCCTATATTGCAGTATATAAATGTTATCCAGAATTATCTTGTGACAACAAAACTCTCCATCTCAGCCTTAAGCTTGGCAACACTAGGCTTGGCAAAATGCTTTCTTGCAGGCTCCAACAACTTGATAACAGACTCGGCAACAGCCTTTTTCAAATCAACAGGATGCCGCCAAACTTGGCAGGACGCTCAACAACAAGCTCAGGCTTTTCCCGCGCAAAAATCAAATGCTTAGCCCAATCCAAAATAGGATTAAACTCAATCTCTGCCTCAGGACAGAAAGCATTGTTAATCTTTGTTCTAATCTCCTCGGGCTCATCATGAACGTAAACAGCACTGCCAGGAACAGACTTAGACATCTTCATCTGAGACCACAACTCCTGCAAGCGCTCCTTAGGAACAGGCCAGATAGAAGGCTTCTGCAAACCCAAAATCAAATGCTGATGAACAGCCAAAGGCTTGTAAGGCTTACCAGAAGGAGGACTAATCTTCAAACCAAGCTCCCTCGCAATAATATGAGCTTTCCTCTGATCCATACCAGCATGAGCAAAATTCAAATCCTGAATAAAAATATCAGCAACCTGCATAGGAGTATACATCAGCCAAGCCAAAGGCATCTCACCAGCAGACTGCCTACCCATAATGGTAGTAGCGCGCATAGAACGATTCAAAGTAGTATGCTTGGCAATATCAATCACCATGCGCCAATAATCATCATTATGATGATACAACTCATCACCAGAA
>JAPLZR010000011.1 GCA_026394935.1 Candidatus Woesearchaeota archaeon | reverse complement strand
CGTTTATTTCAGCTGCGTTTCTGTGGTCTGACGCGTTTACTTCTATCAGCTCAAGTCCGAGCTTTCTTGCTAGTGCGTGTATTGCTGCTGTTTTTCCTGTGCCTGTTGGCCCGTGCAATAGCAGTGCTTTCTTTTTTTGTTTGCTGTAGTTTGTTACAAAGTCTTGTATCTGCTTTACATCGTGCGGTATGTGTTCTAGTTCTGGTTTGTGCTTGTGTACCCACATGGTGTTTTGGTTGTATTTGGTCTTATTAAGTTTTTATGTTCAGCAACATTTATATAGAAAATCATTCGATTTGTAATCTATGAAAGCCGTTGACGTTTCCTTTAAGAAGGCGGATATTGTGGATTATTACTCTCAGCTTGACCAGGTTAAGGTGAGGATTTTGTTTGATGACGGGAAGGAAAAAGCTATTGTCAGGCAGTTCTCTATTACTGACCCTGTTGTTCAGTCTGCTGGAATGCTGTCTGAGATTAGGTCTAAGTTGAAGGAACTGCATAAGGAGTCTAGTCTTGATGACCATCCTTTGGCTAACACGCTTATTCTGCGCTTCAGGCAGGAAGAGGATATTTTGCAGGAAAAGCTTTCCAGGTTTCTTGCTCAAGCGAGGGAGCGTATTCGTTCTGGCAAGCTTGCTAACCTGAGTTATTTTGACTTGGAAAAGAAGATTGTTGGGTTTTCTACAAAGTTTGATTAGTGCCCGCGGGGAGCTCGAGGGGTTGGCGGTTGAAACCCCTCGTTAATGATGCGAAGCCTAGAATTCTACAGTGATTCTGACATCCGGCGTTATCTCTTCCGTTCCCTTTCCAATCTCAATCTTCTCTGCTGCTGTTGTTGCTTTTAAATCGTCAAGTACTCCGGAAATATCAATCTTTGTCTCAATTACCAATCTTTTTACTGGTGTTTTCATGGATGTTTTCATTTCTGATTTTTTCTTTCTGACTGCAGAAAGTACTGCTACTGCTATATTTCCTGCTTGTTCTGCTTTTTCGTTCACAGCCGGCATTTCCGGCCATTTTGTCATGTGCACGCTTTGGATTTTCTCGTGTTCTTTCAGGTAAAGGTGATAGACTTCTTCTGTTATAAATGGCGTGAATGGTGCCATCATTCTCACTATAGCTGACAGGCAGGTGTAGAGTGCGTGTTGTGCGCTTTTTTTGTGTTGTTCTGTTTTTGGCTCGTATATTCTTGACTTGATTAACTCCAAATAGTTGTCGCAGAAGTCTTTCCAGAAGAATGCTTCTATTGCTGCTTTTGCCTGGTGGTATTCGTATTTGTCGAATGCTTCTGTTGCTTCTTTTATCGTTTTTGCTAATCGCGTGTGTATCCATAAGTCGATTGTTTCTGTTGATGTTCCTTTGTAATCATATCCTGTTAGGTTTAAATGGTTGAATTTTGCTGCGTTCCATAGTTTTGTTACGAATTTGTCGCCTGTAACAAGCTCTTTCTCCTGATATGCGATATCCTCGCCGAGTTTGCTTCCTCCTGCCCAGTATCGTAAAGCATCTGCTGAGTATTTTGCAAGGACTGTTTGTGGTTCTATTATGTTGCCTTTGCTTTTGCTCATTTTTTCGCCGTGCGGGTCTGTTACGTATCCTGACAGTACGACGTCTTTCCACGGGTTCACTCCGTAATGCAGTTGGCTTTTCACCAGCGTATTGAACAGCCAGAAACTGATGATTTCGTGTGCTTGCGGTCTTAGGCTCATTGGGAATATTTTTGAGCGGTATTTTTCTGGGACTAGTTGTGTTGACAGTTGTGGTGTCATGCTGCTTGTTGCCCAGGTGTCGAGTATGTCTTTTTCTGGAACGAATTCTGTGCTTTTGCACTTTGGGCAGGCTGTTGGTTTGTCTTTTAACGGGTCTACTGGCAGTTTTTTTTCGTCTGCGAATATTGGCGTGTCACATTTGGCGCAATACCATACTGGGAACGCTACTCCAAAGAATCTTTGTCTTGATATTAACCAGTCCCATTGTAGTCCTTTTACCCAATTATTATAGCGGTGTTTCATGAAGTCCGGGTACCAGTTGAGTTGTGCTCCCCATTCGAGCATTTTCTCTTTTAAATCAAGATAGTGTATGAACCATTGTTTGCTTTGTATGATTTCTATTTCTGTTTGGCATCTTTCGTGGACTTTGATTTCGTGTTTTATTGGTTTTTGTCCCACTAATAGTCCTGCTGTCTTTAAGTCTGAGATTATTGCCTTGCGTGCATCGTGTATTTTTAGTCCGTTGTACTTGCCTGCTGTTTCTGTCATTGTGCCGTTTTTTGCTATTGCGTTTTTGAGTTGCAGATTGTACGCGAGATACCATGCTATGTCTGTTTGGTCTCCGAATGTGCAGCACATGACTATTCCTGTTCCTTTTGTTGGGTCTACTCTTTCGTCTGCAAGAATTTGGACTTCGTGATTGAATAATGGCACTTTTGCTTTTTTGCCTACCAGTTTTTTGTACCTGTCATCTGCTGGGTGTGCGAATACTGCTACGCATGCTGGCAGTAGTTCTGGTCTTGTTGTTGCTATGATTACGTCTTTTCCATCAACTTTGAACACAACGTCGTTGAATGTGCTGTCTTTTTCTGCATCCTGGCATTCGACTTGTGATATGGCTGTTTCGCATAGCGGGCACCATAACGATGGTGCTTCTTTTCTGTATACTCTTCCTTTTTTGTTCAGGTCGAGGAAGCTCCATTGGCTTATTCTTCTGCAGTGTTCGTTGATTGTGCTGTATGCTGTTTTGAAGTCGCAGCTCATTCCTATTCTTTTCCAGTCTGCTGTAAATTTTGGCATGAGTTCTACAAGTGTTTGTTCGCATAGTTTGATGAATTCTTGTCTGTCCATCTTGCTTGCTTTGACTCCTTTGAGCTTTTCTACTAGTCTTTCTGTTGGCAGTCCGTTGTCGTCTGTTCCCCAGGGGTAGAATATGTTGTATCCTCTGAGTCTTTTGTAGCGGACCAGAATATCCTGTTGAGTGTAAGAAAAGGCGTGTCCTATGTGCATTTTGCCAGATACTGTTGGCGGCGGTGTGTCTACACTGTATACTTCTCCTTTTGCTTCTGGGTTGAACTTGTATATGCCTTCTTTTTCCCAAAACTGTATCCATTTCTCTTCTTCAGTTTTCGGGTCGTATCTGTCTACCATACGATAAACTCTTAGATGGTTGTTTAAAAAGATTTCTTAGATTCTCTGGCCACATTTTTTAAAGTGATGATGATTAATGCCTAATATGAAAAAATCTTTGTTTGCTGAATTTATGGGCGACTCTCCGGTCATTAGGGTGTTGGATTACTTGTTGACAGAGCGCGAATTGGATTTTTCTATTACTGATATTGCTGAGAATGCGGGTATTGGCAGGGCGACTTTGTATAGGATTTGGGATGATTTGATTAAGAACGAAATTATTATCCATACAAGATATATCGGCAAGGCTAAATTGTTTAAGTTAAATGTTGAAAATTCTAAAATCAAGAAGTTGATTGAAATGCACGATATGCTGACTTTGGATGAGTTAAGGAAGCGTTCTGAAAAGATTGTTGTTGCGCATTAGACTCTGACTTTCCTTGTCTTTCTTTCCCTTCTCAGCAGGTCTCCGATGTCGAATAGTCTTTTGATGACTACTCTTTTGGTGTCTAAAGCTGCCACCATATCGCCGTACCCGAGGCATTCTTTGTGTTCGTTTAGGATTACTACTCTGTCTCCTACAATAGGATTGTTGTGTTCAACTATTGCCTTTCCGAATATGTCTCTTCCGCAAATAAACAGCCATTCTCCTTTTGCATTAACTATTGCGTGTCTTCTTGCTGCTTTGCCGATTTGCTGCAGGAATGTGATTGAGGGTATTAGTACTGGTCCTCTGATGTGTGCTATGCATTCTCCTGAGTATATTGGGTTTTTTGAGAGCATTGACTTGTTTGTTGCAATGTAGTATGACCTGTTTATTATTTGGGCTTCTGGTGCTTGCTTGATTCCGAATGGTTTCAAAAATTCGATTAAATTCATAGTTTCACCATTTTTGCTATGAAGAATCCTTCTGTTTTTGGCGGCCAGAATCTTTTGCAGAGTGCGATGTCCGGGTTTAGTTTTCTGCCGAATACATTCGTCAATCCATCTTCTCCTATTGGCAGGTTGACTTTTTCCAGTTTTACTGGTAAATTCTCTATTGCCCATTGGATGTTCAGTTCATCTTCTTCTGGCTCAAGAGAGCAAGTACTATAAACAAGAATGCCTCCTATTTTTAGCAGGCTTGCTGCTTCTGTTAGCAGTCTTCTTTGTATTTCACTGCTTTTTTGTATGTCTTCTCGTGTTCTTTTTTCAAACCATCCTTCTTCTGTCAGGTAGTTGCCTGCGCAGGGCGCGTCAAGCAGTATTTTGTCGAATTGTATTCCTAGTTTTTTTGCTTCTGTGACGTTTTCAAAAAACGCGGTTGTGTTGGTGACTCCGCATCTTTCTAAATTCATCAACAAGCTTGGTATTCTGTGTAGTTTTAGCTCGAAAGCGGCTATTGTACCCTGGTTTTTCATTTGTTGTGCGAGCTGTGTTGTTTTTCCTCCTGGTGCTGCACAGCAGTCAAGAACAACATCTGTTGGTTTAGGATCCAGGACTTCAACTGGCAGTTGTGCTGCTGCTTCTTGGAGATAATAATACCCCAGCAAACATTCGGTTATTGCTCCTAGGGAGAATTTGCTTTGATAATAATATCCGTTTTTTGTGAATGGTATTCTTTCCAGTTTTACGCCTAATTTTTCAAGTCTTGGTATGAGTTCTTTTGCGCTTGTGAGTAGTGTATTGACTCTTAGGCTTGGTTGCGGCTTTGTTTCTGATATTTGCCCGCCTAATTCCAGATATTTTTTACGAAAGAATTCTTTTCCAGCGTTGTCCATGGGGTGTGTCCTCTACTGCTATTCCGTGTTGTTTGAGTTCGTCTCTTATTTCGTCTGTTCTGCTCCAATTTTTTATCTGTCTTGCTTTTTCTCTTTCGTCTACTAGTTTTTGCAGTTCTGGTGCTAGTTTTTCTTCTTTTGTGAGCACTCCTAATACTGAGTCTGCTTGGTGCATGAACGTTTCTACTTTTTCTGCGTCTTCTTTGCTTAGCTCGTGGCTGTCCAGGTGCTTGTTCACTAGATTCATTAAGTCGAATATTGCTGCCAGCGCTGGGCTGATTTCCAAATCTTCATCAAGTGCTTTTTCGAACTGCAGTTTTGCTTTTTCTATTGCTTCTTGCACTTCTGTTTTGTTTTTTGCGCCGTGTGCTTCTTTTAGTCTTAGCATGAAGTCATTCAGGCGTTGTACTGCTGTTTTTGCTGCGTCTACTGCTTCGAATGTGAAATTGAGTTTTTGTCTGTAGTGTGTTGCTATGAGCAGGTATCTAACTGCCAGTGGATTGAACCCTTTTGCAATCAAATCTCTGAGTGTGTAGAAGTTTCCTAGTGATTTGCTCATCTTTTTGCCTTCAACAAGCAAATGTTCAGAGTGCATCCAATAGTTTACGAATTTTTTGCCTGTGCATGATTCTGTTTGCGCCAGCTCATCCTGGTGGTGTGGGAAGATGTTATCTACTCCTCCTGTATGTATGTCGAGTGTCATGAATTTGTCAGGCTCGAATTTTCCTGTTTTGAATGCGTCAGATAAGTGTTTTGCGCTCATTGCACTGCATTCTATGTGCCATCCTGGTCTTCCTTTGCCTATTTCTGTTTCCCAGTATACGTCTCCGTCTTTTTCGTCCCAGAACTTCCAGAGTGCGAAGTCTGCCGCGTTTTCCTTCTCATACTCATCTGCTTTTACTCTGCCTGATGCTCCTGCTTGTAATTGCGCAAGGTCTATGTGTGCCAACTCACCGTATTCTGGGAACTTGGATATCGAAAAATAGATGCCGTCTTCTGTTTTGTATGCTATTTTTTTGTCCAGTAGCACTTTTATCATTTCCACCATTTCTTTGATGTGTTCTGTTGCTTTGGGGTAGACCTCAGCCGGCTCTATGTTGAGTGTTTTGATGTCTTCAAAGAATGCGTTTGTGTATTTTTCTGTGAATTGTTTGAGCGGCATTCCTTCTTTTTGTGAATCTCTTATTGTTTTGTCGTCTACGTCTGTTAGATTCATTACTTGTTTGACGTTATACCCTTTGTACTTGAGCCATCTTCTTAGTATGTCTTCAAAGAGGTATGTTCTGAAGTTGCCGATGTGTGCGTAGTTGTACACTGTTGGTCCGCAGGTGTACATTCTTGCCATTTTTCCAGTCGGCTTGAATTCTTCTTTCTTTCTTGTTAGCGTGTTGTAAAATTTCATTGTATTTATTTGCAATATGACTGTTTATATAGTTTGCGAGAAAAAATGACCGCCCGGCCCTTTCGGGCCAGGCGATCGTGGACGACGTGAGCATCGCAGGGGTTGCAACGTGAGTTAACGATGAACGTTAACTCGCGTTGAAGGGGGACGGCGATTGAGAGTCCCCCTGGTATGATTGCGTAGCCTATTTTCTTTTCAAATGCAGTTTTACCAGTACGGGTGTTAGTTTTTTTGTTAGTTGTTCTAGTGAGTAGTTTCTTGTTATCATGTATACGCCTGATGCTACTAGTGCTGCTGCCACTATGTACCCGAGCATGATTAGTACGTCTCCGTACAGGTTTAGTATTGATGAGTTGAACAATAGTGCTCGTCTGATTAATGAGCTTCCCAGAACATATGGGTTGAAGCTTGCTATGTATGCGAATGCTTCCGGCATGCTTTCTATTGGTATGATTACGTCGCTGATGAACAGGAATAGTGCTCCTATGCTTACTCCTGCGAGTGTTGCTGTTTCTTCGTTGTTGAATAGGTATCCGAGTATCATTCCCATTAGGATGAATAGTGAGCTGATGATGGCTAGCAGGAATATTGCTTCTGGTATGTTTAGCAGGACTTGTTGTGAGAAGAACACGCTTGCTATTGCCATTATTATGATTACTTGTATCATTAAAATTATGAATGCTGTTATGAAGTTCGCTATTATGTAGCTTGAGTCTTTGACTGGTGTCATGTAGCTTCTGAAGCTTGCTGGGCTGTGCTTGTCCAGTAATATCAGTGTTGGTGTTATCAGTAGCGCTGTGAACATTATCACAAGCACGATTAGAACTGGGAAGATGTAGTTGAGGTATGTTTTTTCTTGTACGATTGGCTTGATTGATGTTACTATTGGTTGTGTTATCGCGTTTGGGTCTTTGATTTCTATTGCGTTGATTTTGTTGTCTACGTCGTTTATTATTTGCTGTATTTCTGCTATGGTTAGCAGGCTTTGGTCTAGAAGTTTTGTTGTGGCTTCCAGCACTCTTAGTCCCATTTGCCTGCTGGTGTCTGCTTGTTGGAGGTTGGTTTTTGTGTCTGTTATTGCCTGGTTTATTGCTTGTACTTGGCTGTCGAATTGTTTGAATGATTCTTGTGTGACTGTTTTCATTTCGGTCATGTCTGCTTTTAATTTTACGATCTCGTCCAAAGTGCTTGCCAGGCTTGCTGTTAGTTTGTCTTTTGCTTCTTGGCTTGCGCCTGATGCTTTTACCAAATCATTTGCAGCGGCTATGAATGAGGATGATTTGCTTAGTCCTTTTTCGCTTACTGTTAGTGCGCTGTCCATCCATTGTTTGATTTGCGTTCTTGAGCTTGCGAGATTGTTTACTTGGAATCCGTTTTCGTCAAATCCCAGGTTTACGTCTCCCAGTTCTGCTATCAGTTCTTTGTTGTTTTGGAGCATTAGTTCGTTTTGCGTTGCCAGTTTGATTACTGCTGCTCTTTGGTCTTTCATTCTTTTTTGTGTGTAATCAATCGTGTTTAGGATGACTTTGGTCAGGTTTTGGCTTGCTTGGATGGATTTTTCTCCTACTTGTTCTGTCATTTTCTGCATTATTGTCCATACAAGGTTTATTCGTGAATAGTCTACGTAGAATGTGATTTGGTTTTTGTTTGGCACTCCTATTGTGAAGTTTGCATCGAAGAGCATGCAGGTGTTTATGTCTGTGTTTTTGATTGCGTTTATGCACTTGTCTTTCGTGTCATATTCTGCTACTTTGAATTGGTCTCTTAGCTGGTCCAGTAGTGCTGTTGTTGCTGGTTCTGCTTCTGGTCTGTACGTTCCTATTTTTACTGCGTAGACGTTGCTGTTGTCGAATGCGAGTCCTGCGAGGAAGATGACTATTAGTGGTCCTAATATTACGATGAGTGAGCCTGCTTTTGCTCTTAGGAAGTTTTTGAGGTTTTTTCTTACAAGTTCTATTATGTCGTGCATTTTTCACCGTTTGACTACTGCTTCGAATACTTTGCCGAGTGTTGGTCTTGCCACGTGCAGGCTTTGTATCATTCCTATTTGTCGTTCAAAATATGCTGAGATTATGGGCAGGATGCTTTCTGGTGTTGGTGTTTCTATTACTAGTTCTCCTGCGTCTATGGTTGTTTTTGTGAAGAATTTTTTTCTTTTTTCGAGTTCTTTGAGTAGTTTGTCGTATTCTTGTGTTGTTGTTTCAAGGTAGATTTCGTAGTCTTTTGAGTAGATGTTTCGCAGTTCTTGTGCTGTTCCTAGTTCTGCTATTCTTTTGTTTTGCAGTATGGCTATTCTTGAGCATAAGAGTTCTATTTCTGCCAGGAAGTGTGATGCGAGCATTATGGTTGTTCCTTTTGCGTTGACTTGTCTTATCAGGTCCCAGAATTGTTTTCGCAGTATTGGGTCGAGGTCTGCTGTTGGCTCGTCAAGTATTAGTATGCTTGGATCTGGTATGAGTGCGCAGGCTATATCTAATCTTTTTTGCATTCCTCCTGAGAGGTGTGATGCGCTTACTTCTTTTGCGTCTCTTAATCCTACCAGCTCTATTAGTGCTGTGCATCTTCTGCTGAGGTCTGGTTCTGTTAAATGGTATAGTCTTGCGAAGTGTTCCAGGTTCTCTCTTACTGTTAGTTTTTCGTAGAAGCTTGGTGTTTGTGTTGAGAATCCTATTTGTTGTTTGATTAGTTCTGGATTTTTGATTACGCTTCGTATTGTCCCGTCCGGTAGTACGAGCATTATGTCGCCTTGGTCTGGTCTTAGAAAGCCTACTATGAGATTGAGCAGTGTTGTTTTGCCTGCTCCGCTCATTCCTATTATGCCGAATATTTCTCCTCTGTTTATGTCAAAGTCTACTGCGTCCAGTACTGTGTTTTCTCCGAAGTGTTTTGATACTCCTGCTACCCTGATTATGACTCCTTTTTCTATTGCTTTGTAGGCTTTTTGTATGTACGCGCTTACTTGTTCTGGTGGCCAGCCCGCTTTTAGAAGTAGTTTCTGGAGTTCTTCTCGTGACACCCCTTTTTCTGCTGTAATATGTAGGTGTTCTTCCAGTGCGTCGTCCATATGGGTTTTTAGCAGTAACGTTTTTAAAAACAAGAGCCACTATTCTGGAGTGGGAACTGCGGGTTTTGAGAGGGGGGGCTGCCTCTCGTTAATGATGCGTAGCCTCTATACCAATAATCTTTTTATATTGTGATTGTTACTGTTTTTACTATGGCAGTGTGTGAAATGTGCGGAAAAGATACCCCCTTGTTTTCTGCGATAGTTGAGGGTTCTGAGTTGAATGTTTGTATTAATTGTGGTAAGTTTGGCAAAATGTTTCGCAAGCCTATTGCTCGTGCTGTTGCTAGTGTTATGAAAAAGGAGTCTGCTGTGAAGGCTTCTGAGCCTGTTGAGACTGTTGTTACTGATTTTGCTGTTCTTATTCGTTCTGCGCGGGAAAAAGCTGGTTTGACTCAGAAGGATTTTGCCAGGTCTTTGAATGAAAAGGAGAGTGTTGTTCAAAAGCTGGAAAATGGCGCTTTTGTGCCTCCGTTGGCTTTGGCTAAGAAGCTTGAGAAGTTGTTGAAGATTAAGCTTGTTGAGTTTGAGCAGGAAGGTGATGTTTCGAATGAGAAGCGTGGCTCTGGTCCTTTTACTATTGGAGACATCCTTAACGTCAAGAAGTGACCCAAATCTTGTACCAGCATCTTCCTGTTTGCTTGTCAAAAACTAAGGAATAGTTCTCATCAATTATTTTTATCATTTGTTCTGTTCTTGCTGCACACTCTGTGTCATCTGGCGGGCAGATTATTCCTCCTCCGCAGTTGTCGAGCATTACCGCTCCCACTTTATCTGTGCTTATGTAGTTTTCAAAGTCTTGTGATAGTTTTGTGTTGTATATTGGGTAGTACATTTTTTCTATTTTTGCATCTGTATGAGCAGCAACTATTGGGTTTGCTGTCCAGATTTCTCCTTTGATTTCTTTGTCTTGTAGATAACTGAAGTATTCTTCTGCTATGAGGTCTGGCTGTTGTATCTCATTTCCGTAGTAGTATTGTATTGAAGTGTGCGCCATCCATAATCCTAATAGGATTGCGAGTATAATGAATCCTGTTTTCTTGATTTTTGTTTTGTCGCATATCCACATTGTTCCTAGTCCTGTCAGCATTGCAGTGAATGGTATTAGCAGTGTCAGATATCTGTAGTCTCTGCAGTGCAATTGCATCAAATATAGTGCTGGGATTGCTAAACTTAAAACAAAGAGCGCGTATTTTTTGTTCCATTTTTTCCACAAGGCAAATATTCCTAACAGCGCTAGTATGTGTAGTTTTGTTTCGCTGATGATTAACCAGTAACCGTATTGCCACCATGGTTTGTATCGTAATACGTTGCATCCTAATGCTTTTGATATTGCGTCTTGTGCTGCCAGGAATGTTGCTATTGGGCTTCCGTATGCTATCCAGCTAAAGATGAAGTATGGTGCAGTAACTATTGCAAATCCTGCGATTGCATATGCGCTTTGTTTCCATTTTTTGGAGAGCAGCAAAGTAATCAGTATAATCACTATGAACATTCCTGTGTAGAATTTGGTTAGGAATGCGAGTCCTATTGCGATTCCTGCCCAGAAATGTTTTTCTTTGACTGCAAGCCATACTGCAAGCAATATCAGGAATGTGCTCGGAATTTCTGTGTATTGGTGGAAGCTGAGATAGTAGAACATTGGTGATAACGCTACTATCAATGATGCTATTATTGCTGTTTTTTCTTCCCACCAGTGCAGGGCAAGTTTGTATGTTAGGTAGACTATTCCTGTCATCAATATTATCTCAAATAGTCTTCCAATAAGCGCTGGGTCTAGTCCGATTTTCCAGAATAGTCCTAATATTATCGGCATTAGTGGTGGTCTTATGTGTTCCCATAGTCCGTTTTCTCCTGCGCTGTAAACATACTTTCCCATTCCGATGTATACTCCTGAGTCCCACCATACTTCGTGCCATCCGAATGCAAAAAACAGTCTTACGACAAGTGCGAGTGCGAGAATGATTAGTAGTGGATAGTTTAGTTTCATCGTATTATGGGGTTTGGATCATCGAATGTCGCCCTGCTCGGGTATTCTTTGAATATTTTTTGTCCGTATGGGTAGCTTGCGCTGTGGAACAGTATTATTCTTCTTGAGCTGTCTTCGTCAAGCCATTTTTTTACTGCGTTGTAATCGTTGCTGTTGAATACTCTTGTAGCAAATACGTTGGCATTGATTTCTCTTGCTTTTTGTGTTGCTTGTTCCATTTGTCCGAAATCGGTTATGGTGAAGTATGCGACATTCAGTGGTACTGCTTTTGTTAGTTCTGCGAAATACGATGCTGGTGTTTGGTAATACCATAGCGCGTATTTTTCGTCTGTTGAGTTTAGTGCTACTATGACGTCTTCTGTTGTAATTCTCATCGGTCTATTTCCGATAATGGCTTCTTTTTCTTTTATTGTTGTTGGAGGGCTTCCAACAAGTGTTAGGTTGTGTCCTAGTGCGAGGTAGACGTATTTGTCTGAATAGCAGATTACTGCTATTCCTTTTTTGCTGAGGTATTCTGCTGCGTATATTTTGCCTGGGTGGTCGCAGCAGCCGATGACCGCGCTGGCGTTGTATCGTATTGCCTGCTCTACGATTGAATTGACTCCGTGTGTGTCAATGATTACTGCAAGGTCTCTTCTTAGGAATCTTGTTGTTGGATAGCTTATCTTGTCTAGTGGAACTTCAAACCTGAACGTCTCGTTTTCGTCTATTGCGTACCAGCTGTTGCCGTTTTTTGCTGCGAGTGTTCCGACTGCCGGGATGTGTGTTAGATTGATGGTTTTGAGTTCTTTTATTCTTGCTCCTTCGTGCCAGCCTGTTTCCGGCATTAGTTCTGTTTCGTTGTAAGTCATTCTTTCTGAGAACGTGGTTAATAGTTTTGGTCCGTATGGGTTTGCTATTTGTCCTCCGAGCCAGTCCCTGTATACTCTGTCTTCTTGTGATACTATTATGCTTGACGAGTTTAGTGTTATTGTTGTTTTTCCTATTGTTGCTGTTGTGCCGCTTGTCAGGTTGGGAGTTATTGTTGTGTTTGTTTTGATTGCCTGGTCAAATTTCAGGTTCAGTCTTCCGCGTGCGAGTTTTTCCAGTATGTCTGCTCTGTTGTTGTTTCCTGCTTTTTTCCATTCTTTTGCTGCTGCTTTCAGGAATGTTGCTCTGTCTCTTCCGCAGCCTAATGAAGCTCCGGTTTCGTAAGCCAGCGCTTTTTCTTCGTAACTGTCGTTTATTTGGTCGTAGTATGCCAGGCTTTCGCAGATTGTTGTTTCGTTTTTTGTCAGTCTTCCTATTACAAGCATCGCGTCTGCTTTTGCGAATGGGTCTGTGCTTTCATTGATGGTTTTCTTCAATTGTTCCAATAGTAATGGAACATCAATTCCTGCTGCTTTTGTTACGTATGTGAAGTCTATGTTCTGCGCGTATGGATCTGCTCTTCTGAATACTTTTTGTACGCTGGCATTGATTTCTCCAGTGTACTTTAGCCCGGTATAAGTCGTTCCATCGATTACCAGCGTGGGCGCGTCTGTGACGTTGTAGTTTGTTGCCAGCAAGCCCACTAGTGGTTCGTCTTTGTAGTCTTTGTCTATCGATAATACTACTAGTTGCTGGTCGTATTCTTCGCTTAAGTCCTGGAGTATGTATCCTTGCCGCTCGCTTGTATCATCGTCTATTTTGTAGAAGAATATTATCGGAATGTATGGCTTGTCGCATTCTTTGTTGATTTTTTCTATTAGCGCGAGAAATCTTAGTTCGAGCAGGAAGTATTTTCTTTTCAGGTAGTCATAGTCTTTTTTTCTGAAAAAGCTGTATTGTGAGTAGCTTCCCAGGTCTTCTCCTACTTTTCTGACTTCTTTTTTTAGGTCTGAGATGCGTGTTACCATTATTTCGCATTTTTCTCCGCCGAAGTTTTCTGTGAAGAATTTTTCTACTTTGTATGCTTCGCTGTCTATTTCGTGGACAGTCATCACGTTTTCGATTATTGATATTCTGTATGTGTCGAATAAATGGTTTAGCAGTATGCCTGTCGCAAATATCAGGATTGTTAGTAGAAGGCTTTGCCAGAGTATTTTTTTGCGTTCATCCATGGAGCAGTGGTATTAGTTGTTCTTTGGTGTTTAGTCCTGGCAGCGCTTTTTCGAAATTTACTACCAGTGTTGGTGTGTTTTTGATTTCGTAGTAGTCTTCAAGGAATTCTAGTTCTTTTGAGTACTGGTACTCTATTGCAAAGACGTGCAGCGGGTATTGTTCAACGAGCTCGTCAAGTATTTTTCCTTGCTGTTCGCTTAGTGTGTCGTCTTGTTTGAAGTAGAATAATATGATGTTTGTTTTTATTCCGCAGTCTTGCTGCAGTTTTTTATCGAGCACGTATGTTCTTATCTGCATTAGGTGGTATTTTCTTTTCAGGAAGTTGTAGTTCTCTTCTCCTAGTTCTTGTTTTGCGTTTTGCGCTCCTAATATTTTTCCCATTTTCCATAATTCGTCGCTTAGTGAGCTTAGTCTTTTTTCTGCCAGGGCGCAGTTTGTTTCAAAGCTTTCAAATAATTCTTGTTCTACTAGGAAGCTTTCCGTGTATAGTTCTGATTGTTTTAGTGTTTTGGAGATTTCTGTTTGTCCTGAATTCCACGAGTTGCCCAGTATGATTCCTATTACGAATACTATGCATACGAGCAAAGTTGTTATCAGTAATGCTTGTTTCATGTGCGCCACACCCCGATGCTTGTTCCTGTCTCCAGTTTTTTAAACGTTTCGCTGTTTTCGACGAGGAAATGAAGTCCTTCTCCTTCCCGGTCCCATGTTAGTCCGTGTATCATTGCAGGGGTTATTATGATGTGTGTGATGTTGTATTTTTCGAGCAATACTGTTGTTTTGTCTATTTCTGCTAAGCTGAAGATGTTTGCCGTGTCGTATGCTCTGTCATCTGCGTACTTGTCGATTGGGTCGAGTATTGCGGTGTGTCCTGCTGATTCTATCCAGAATCCGTAATTTTCATGGCTTAGTATTGTTCCTGGCGGGAATTCTAGTGCTTTGAAGAATGCAGGTGTTGGTTGCATGCTGGAAAGGCTTGCTGATTGTGATATGCTGCTGAAAAGTAGTCCGCAGAATAGTACTAATAGTGCTGCTTCTCGGAGGAATCCTAGGTTCCATTTTCTTTCTGATAGTTTTGCCAGAGCTACTCCTGCCAGTCCTGAGATTAATATGTTGGCAAAGACTAGCATTCCTGGTTTAAAAAAGCTGATTATGAGGAATATTATCATCATTGCATATGCGCCGTAGTATGTTTTTTTGTGTTGCCATACCAGGACTGCTCCTACTATTGCGAGCAGTGCTGCGAATATGCTGAATCCGTACAATCCTCCTAAGTCGCTGAAATATTGCAGTCCTTGTATTGTTTCTATTTTGGGCGGGTAATGTCCTGCTATTGCTAAAGCGATTAGTGGGACTATTGTGATGATGATTCTTTTCGCTTTGTTTTGTATTAGGTATAAGAATATCAGGAATACTATGGCGGATAGTGTGTATGTTAGTCCTGATAGTGCTGCTGTGAAAAATGCTATTGCTCCCAGCCACCAGTTTCTGCTTAGTAAAAGCCATGCTCCGAGTAATTCTAGAGCTAGTCCGAATGAGTAGGGTGTGCCTATCGCGCCTGCCGCTATTAGCGGTGGTGATAGTGCGTATGCTAGTAGTATCCATGCTTGTGTGTCTTCTGGTATTTTGAGCTTGCGGAGTAAGAGCCAGAAGAATACAAAGCTTGCTAGCGCGAACAGTGCCGGCAGTAGATTGAATGCAAGGGGTCCTAGTATTGTGTACCCTCCTGATAATATCAGGTGGTATGGTTCGAGTGTGTATGGTCTTCCGCCTGCTATCGCGTCGTCTGTTGCAGGTATTCCTTGCAGTATTTTTTCTGCCATTCTTGCATGGTAGTATGGCTCTATTCCTGGTAGTGTTGGGTTGCCTTGTGCAAATCGTAAGTGCAGCGGCAGTGCTATCATGATGATTGCCAGCAAAAATATTCCTAGAAGGTGTTTTTTCATGTTACCGCCTTTACTTTGCAGTTCGGGTCTTTCTTATATACGATTATGTTGGTTGCGTGTATTCTTTTGAAGCATTTGCTGTCTGCGTACTTTACGTCTTTCATTCCTGGCGGGACTATGAGGTGTGTTGCTGAGTATTTGTCAAATAGTTCTACTGCTTCTGTTTCAAATGAGGTTTTGTATAATCTCATTACGTCTTTGTAGCGCTCGTTTATTTCCGGGATTAGGAAGTAGTATTTGTCTATGACATTTTTTCTTTGTGCTAGTGCTGTTATGTAGTTTCCGTATGTTGGTGGCGCTATTATTGTTGCGTTTTGGCTTGTCTCGTCTCCGAGCCCTGTTAGAACGCTGATTTCTTCTTGTGTTATCGTGTTTGTAAGTTGTTTTTGTGTTTCAATGTAGTCTGGATATACTACTGTGCTTAGTGCTGATAATAGCAGTATTGTCATGATTATTGCGCAGTATTTTGCAATTTTTGTTTCGAGGATGAATTTTACGAAGTATGATGTTCTTTGCGCGAATAGCAGGGTGAGTGTTATTCCTAACAGCATGAATCCTGTTGTGAAGTCTATTAGTTTGAACCATAGCATTACTATTGAAACAAGTGTTATGCTGAACAATAGTTGTGTTTCTTTTTGTTTTTTGAATGCTGTTCTGTATAGCGCGAATGTTCCGCCTGTTAGGGGTGCTATTCCTATCTGCCATATCGCGTCCCACATTGTTATTTGTGAATAGAAGGATGATAGGAGTTCTTTTGGTATGTTTTGCCAGATTACTGATATTCCGTGGAAGATTATGAGTTTTTTGTACAGTAGGAATTGCGCCCATAGTGTGAAGAATATTGAGAATAGTCCTAGTTCGTATTCTGCTGTCGTGGCGTTTTGTTCGAGTGCCGTGAAGGTTATGTAGATTCCTATGCTTAGCACGAAAACGATTGATAATGGGTGCAGGAATACGAAGAACAGCAGCAGTGAGAGGAATATGATGACCCATGTTTTTTCTGGCACTCTTAGCCACGCGTATGCCAGAAAGAAGAATGTGGGGATTGCCAGTGTTAGTGGTGTTACTTGGTTGAATGTGTTTGAGAAGAATGCTGGCACGAGTGAAGCCAGTAGTGCTGAAGATAATGATATCCAGGCTATTTTTGTGATTTTGTAGGATATTAGGAATGCTGGTATGACTAGGAGTGATGAGAATATGTTTGGCATTATTTTTAGCACTAAATCTATCGGCATTATTAGTGAGAATAGTGCTAATATGGCATCAAATAATGGGCTCATGACTAGTGTTCTTCCGCCGTAGCCCAGAGGGTCGTTCCAGAGCAGTTTTCCTTCGAGTATGTTTTCTACTGCTCTTACGTGTAGGTATGATTCGTCTGAGCTGTAATAGGGTGTTTGGAATGCTGCAAACAATCTTACTGCTAATACCAAGAGAAATACAGCTATTGCCCCCATCCACGCCTTATCCATATTTATAAAGCTGAAAGGGAGGCTTTATAAAGGTTTTTGACTATCGGGTGTTTGGGGTAGTATGTACACAAAGAGGGTTTCCACGGGTGCCAAGTTCCTTGATGACTTCTTGGAAGGCGGTTTTGAGGCAGATGCTATTACGACCATTTATGGTCCTGCTGGTTCTGGAAAGACTAATTTGGCTTTGCTTTCTGCTGTTGAGGTTGCTAAGTCCGGCAAAAAGGTCATTTTTATTGATACTGAGGGTGGTTTTAGTGTTGCTCGTTTGAAGCAGCTTTTGCCTGATTATAAGAAATTGCTTGATCGTTTTATGTTCTTGCGTCCTATGTCTTTTGCTGAGCAGAAGCAGTCTGTTGAAAGGCTTCGCGAGCTTGTTAACAATAAGATTGGTTTGATTGTTGTTGATACTATTACTATGTTGTATCGTTTGCAGCGCAGTTTTAAGGAGGATGATAATTTTAATCATGATTTGAGTTTGCAGATGGTGTGGCTGAATGAGATTGCTCGTAAGCATAATATTCCTGTTTTGTTGACTTCTCAGGTTTATTCTTCTATGGACACCAATAGGGTTAGGATTGTTGGCGGTGATATTTTGCTTTATACGAGCAAGTGTTTGCTGGAGCTTGAGTCTTTGCATGATGGCAGGAGGAAGCTGATTTTGCGCAAGCACAGAAGTATTGCTGGCGAAAAGGAAGCTACTTTCAAGATTGTTGAAAAGGGTATTCAGCAGGTTTGACTTATTCTTCCGTGAAATCTTCCACTGTGAATGTCGGTTCTTGTCCTTCTGCCAGTTGTCCTCTTAGTCTGAGGTATTCTTTGGCTAGTATGTAGAACAGTAATCCCAGTGATTTTTTTCCTTTGTTGTTGCACGGTACTACCAGGTCTATTTC
>JAPLZR010000045.1 GCA_026394935.1 Candidatus Woesearchaeota archaeon | reverse complement strand
GCGAGATTGATGAATCTGCTGGTGCGAAAAAGACGTGTGCGTATTATTCTTCTGCTGCCAACCGTTTTTTTGATGCTTATCAGTTTTCAATGAGTTTGAAATATCTTAACCGTGCGATTTTGTATGCAGAGAAAGGTGCTGTTTTTGCCGCTGAGGGGGATTTGGCAAATTTGCAGTTGAATCTGGGAAAATTTTTCAAGGCAAAATACGAAATTTTAAATGAAAAATCTGATTGGCTTAATGCACGGCATTATTATGGCGAAGCTCTGAATTATTTTTCAACTCATATTGATCCTAAAAGCAATGTTCTGATTTTTCCTATTAAGAAATCTCTTGAAGCTTTGTATGCGCCAAGGCCAGTTGATCATAATTGGCACAAGAAAGAGAAATGGGTTCATAAAAGGAGGAAGCGTGAAGATGAAAGAAAGATTATTGAAGACCAGCTGGAGGAATTAAGTTAATATTTCCACTTTATCGTCTACTAATATTGTCTTCTCAAAGACTGCAACCATTCCTTTGTTTTTTTCTATTAATGGCGGGTATGCGTGAAGCATTCCGTTTCGCATCATTTCGTTTATTGCAAGGTTTGTTTTTCCTGGTCCGAATTGCTTGATTAGCCATCGTGTTGTGAATGGCAGGTTCTTGTAGTTTTCTGTTATGTATTCCAGCACTTCTCTTGCGTATTGGCTTCGTACTGGTTTGACATCGACTAGCGAGAATAAGTTTCCGTGGTCTGATTCGTATATGAGTCCTGCTCCGTTTGTTGCAAAGGGCTCTATTGCTATTATCTGCCCTTTTTCTAATTGTCTTGTGTCTTTTGTGTCATGGTTTGGTATGCTTGGCTTGTCGTGGATTTCCCAGGGCGACAGTCCGTGTCCTGAGAGGTTTCTGATTGGCGATAAGCCGAATTTTTCTATTGTTTGCTGTATTACTTTTCCTATTTCTCCTATTGGTGTTCCGATTTGTATTATTTTGATTGCGTTATTCAGTGCTTCCTCTGATGCTTTCATTATGTCTGAATATTTGCCTGACAAATCTATCGTTAAAGCATTGTCTCCTATGCATCCGTCCACTTGAGCTCCAACATCCAGGCAGACTAAATTATTCTTGAACACTGCTTCATCGTCGTTTTCAGGAGTGTAGTGTGCTGCTGTTGCGTCCATTCCTACTTGTGTCGGCCAGGCTGGTTTCCCGCCTAGTTCTATTATTTTGGCGTCTATTTTGTCGCAGACTTCTTTGATTTTTGCGCCGTTTTTGACTAAGGTTTTGCCGTATTCGAGCGCTTCTTTTGCAATTTTGCCTGCTTTTCGCCAGTTCTCTATGTTGTCCATATGTTTTGGAAATAGTGGACAGTTTAAAAAACGATTGTTTTAGAGAAGCCCGAAAATCAGTCCGGCAATTGTTGAGTATATTATCACGAGCGCTACGTAAACTGTTGTTTTTTTTGCGCCTAATATTTTTCCTATTACGAGCATGCTTGGAAGGCTTAGTGATGGTCCTGCCAGGAGGAGTGCGAGTGCTGGTCCTGTTGCCATTCCTTTTGCCATTAATGCTTGTATTATTGGGACTTCTGTGAGTGTTGAGAAGTACATGAACGCTCCGAATACAGATGCTATTAGGTTGCCAATAAGATTGTTTTTTCCTACGAGGCTTTCTATTAATTGCTGGGGCAATAATGGCATTATGAATCCTGCGATGAATACGCCTATGAACAGCAGTGGCAGGAGCATTTTCGCGAAATTCCAGGTTTCTGTCAGCCATTCTTTGGTTGCGTGGTCTTTGAACTTCCATAGCGCGATGATTATCACTCCTAAGGTGAACGCTCCAATCGCAGTGTATTTTAGTGTGTTGTTTATCTGGAGCCCGTTGACTATCAGGACTCCTATCATGAGCGCGAAAAAGATTAATAAGACTGGATTTGATATTTTTGATTCTGGTGTTTCTTCTATTTTGATTTTTTCGCTGACTTTTTCTCTGAAGATTAATTGCATTGTTATGCCGACTATTATGGAGAGTGTTATTGCAGAGATTGCTCTTGCCAGTCCTATTTTCAGTCCGAGGACGTTCATTGTGAAGAATATTGCTGCTATGTTTATTGCTGGTCCTGAGTAAAGGAATGTTATTGCAGGTCCGAGTCCTGCTCCTCTTTTTCTTATGCCTGCGAACAGGGGTAAAATTGTGCATGAGCAGACTGCGAGTATGGCTCCTGATATTGATGCTACTGAGTATGATACGTATTTTTTTGCTTCGTAGCCGAGATATTTCATTATTTTTTCTTTTTTCACGAAGACAGCGATTGCTCCGGCGATAAAGAGGGCTGGCACAAGGCAGGTTAGTACGTGTAATTTTGCATAACTGCCCAGCAGGTTTACTCCGCTTAGTGTAGAGTTTGTGAACCATTCGCTGTTGGTTGGGATGAAAAAGAATACTGCGAAGATTATTGTTATCCAGAACAGCAATTCCCAGTCTTTGTGTTCTATAGCCATTTTTTAATTTCTTCCACATCAGGAATCCTGCCTGATGCTTTTACAGCTCCATCAATAACAATTGCGGGTGTCGACATTACTCCGTATTCGACTATCTTGTCAACATCAGTGACTTTCACTATTTCTGCTTTTTTGCCTGTTTCTTCAAGCGCTTTTCTTGTGTTTGCTTCGAGTTGTTTGCATTTCGGGCATCCCATTCCGAGTATTTCTATTTTCATCTGCTCACCCTGATTTTTGAATAATTAATAGAGAAAGTCACATGATTAAAAATGTTCGCTTGCCGTACAATACGTACGTCATTCTTTAATACCTTTTTTCTCATTCAGATTTTTGATAGAAATGACTGATAAAGCGTGGCTTGATAAGTTGGCAAAGGCTAAGGAAGGCCAGTATATTCCTGCGCCTGATGTTGCCCGTGATGTTTTTCAGATTATGAATCCTTCTAATGCTGATAAGCAGGTTGCTTTGTATGTTGCTTTGCTTGGCAAGAGCAGGCCTTTGTGCGGTGCTGATGCGATCAGGAAACTTGTTGAAATGAATGTTTGTTTGAAGGATAATTCTCTTGGTTTCAGTAATGGTTTTATCAAGGCTCATAATCGCAATGTTGAGGTTTACAGCAGAGCAGTCTGCAAATCTTTGGGTTATGGCAATCTTAAGACAGAACGCATTGCACTTTCAGGAGAGTTTCACGATATCGGCAAAATTGCCATTCCTGATAATATTTTGAACAAACCTGAGCTTTTAACTGATGATGAGCGTCGATTGCATATCCGTCCCCATCCTGATACAGGCGCTTACATGCTTAGCATGTTGGGAAAATTGTTTGGTGTTGATTTTGAGGATGTTATTCCTAATGTGAGATATCATCATGAATGGCGTTCAGGCACTGGCTATCCGTATGGTCTGCGCGAAAGTGATATCCCTCTGGGCGCTCAGGTTATTTCTGTTTGCGACGTTTTTGATGCTTTGACGAGCAGGAGGCCGTACAAGGGGCCTGTTGTGTCTGAAGCTGCTTTGGAGATTATGGCTCAGGAAGCCGGTCATTTTGACCGTGATCTTTTAGAGCACGCTAAGAATCCTTTGCTTAAGACTTTTGCCGAGCTTCATCAGCACTAGCTTTATCTAGCAATCCTATCAGTTTTCTGCTTCGCACAGGGTGTTGTAGTCGTCGTATTGCACTTGCTTGTATTTGTCTTATTCTTTCCCTTGAGACTGGAAAAGACGTGCCAGTCACTTCTTTAAGCGTGGATGGCGGTCCGTTCAATCCGTATCTCAGCTCGATTATTCTTCTTTCTGTTCGAGGCAGAGTTCCCAGTATTTCACGTATTCTATCCCGAAGATTTTGTTTCTGCGCATACACTAACGGGTCTTCTGCTTTTTTGTCTTCTATGTAGTCTGCAAATGTTCCTCCTTCGCCATCTTCCGTATCATTTACAATGTCGAGCGATATTGGATTTCTGGTGTTTATTTTAGTAAGTTCTTTCAGTTTTTCTGTTGACATTCCTGTTTCCAGTGATAGCGCTTCAATTGTGGGCTCTTCTCCTGTCAGCGAGAGGGTTTTTCGGGCTTTATAGTATTTGCCCAGTTTTTCTATTGTGTGTACCGTAATTCTTATTGTGCGCGTTTTTTCACAAAGCGCTCTTGTTATGGCTTGCATTATCCAGTGTGTTGCATACGTGGAAAATTTGAAACCCCGTGAATGATCATATCGGTCTACTGCATTCATCAATCCAAGGCATCCTTCTTGGATTATGTCGATGTATGCCATTCCTGTTCTGCGTCTGTATTTGTTTGCTACGCTTAACACGAGTCTGAGGTTTGCATTGAAAAGCTTGTTGAATACATCAGAATATTGCCCGGCCAGGGTGTTTATTCTTTGGACTTGTCCTGAATATCTTCCATTGAATTTTTTTCGTATTTTGGAATATTCCCTGCCAAAATCGGTGCTGTTGTCGCTTTGCTCTATTTTTTTCACTGTAGCTACTAAATCGCTTATGAATTTGTGGGAATATTTGAACTCGTTCAGTAGAGCCAGTTTGTTTTCTTTTTTTGCGGATATCTGGTGTTCTGAACGGGATGTGTCGTTCAGGTAGTCGTTTATTTTTTGTACAGTTTCCAGGCAGGTGCCTAATTTTGTTTTTATGACATTATCTTTAGGCGGTTCTCGTAGAATTATTTGTGTTCTGGCAGATGACTTTTTTTTATCATGTACTTTTTCCAGTCTATCTTCAAGGCCGCCTTCATATCTTGGAAGTTCTAATAAAATCGATACGATCTCTCTTTTATAGAAAAACATTTGTTTTCCATACTCTTTTTCCTGTTCATGCGTTAGCAGGGCATATTTGTTTGCTTCTTTTGAAAAATAATCTAAAGAATCGTCTTGTAAGCAGTTCCATTTTTTGCTACCGTGAACTCCGGCGTCAGTCATCTTACTTTTGCGCAGAAATGCCTGTTAAAAGGATTTGTGTAGTGGAGTTAATCCAGTCCCCAGTCGTCTCCTGTTGCTTCTGATTGTGATGGAACGTGTGCGTGTATTCTGAGCTCTTCTCCTGGGTGCGGTTCGTGTACTGGTGTTTCCAGGTGGCTTCTGTCTCGTTTTGGAGTCATTATTTTGCCTTCTGGTGTTATGTATTGCACTTCAAGGAACATCTTGATTTCTGCTTCGACTGCTCTTAGTAAGTGTTCGTCGAGTTGTGTTAATAGCGTGATTGCGTCTCCTTCTTTTCCCGCGCGTCCTGTTCTTCCTATTCTGTGGATGTAGTCTTTTGGATTGCGTGGAATATCGTAGTTGATAATGTGCGTGACTCCCTCAATGTGCAGTCCTCTTGATGCTACGTCTGTTGCTACGAGAATGTTGTACTTGCCTGCGTTGAAGTCCTGTATGACTCTGTTTCTTTTGTTCTGGCTCAGTCCTGAGTGGATGCTTGTTGCATTGAAGCGTTTTTTCCATAGAATGTCTCCAAGCCTTTCTGCCCAGTCTTTTGTGTTGCAGAATATCATTGCTTTTTTGACTTCTTTTTCGCGCAATATTTTTGTGAGCAGGTCCAGTTTTAGTTTTCTGTCTACTCCGTAGACTCTTTGCCTGATTTTTTTGACACATATTTCATCCTGTTGTAGCATGAGTGTTTCTGGGCTTCTCATGTAACGGTCCAGTATTCTTACTATCTGGTCTGGCATTGTTGCTGAGAACAGCATTGTCTGCCTGTTTTTTGGTGTTCCGCGAAGTATTTTTTCTACATCGTCTATGAATCCCATGTCAAGCATTCTGTCTGCTTCGTCTAGGACTACAAATCTGACGTTTGA
>JAPLZR010000014.1 GCA_026394935.1 Candidatus Woesearchaeota archaeon | reverse complement strand
TTCTGAGCTGGAAAGAGCTAAGGCAGAGTTTGAGCGCGAGTTTAAGCATTTATCTGCTAAAGAAAAGCACGTTGTTGATAATGAGCGTATTATTCAGAAGGGATTGAAGTATATTGAGGATGAAAAGAAGAAGATTGAGCAGGAGAAGGATGTTATTTATCGTGCTCGTAATTTGAAGAAGGTTTTGCCTCAAATGGAGCGCAGGTATAGTGAATTGCGCAGGGGTATTGGAAAGGCAGAGGCAAGGTTGATTGGCGAGCGTGTTGAGCCTTCACAGCTTAAAGTGTTTCGTGAGCGTGAGAAGGAGCTTTCCGTGAAGGAAGAGGGCGTTCATCTTGAGTTCAAGAAGCTGTTGGAGAATGAGAAAGAGGTTGAACAGCTTGAGCAGAGGAAGGAGAAGGCGTTTTCTGCGTATTTGCGCGAGGAAGTTGAGCGTGTTCAGCAGGGCAAGCCCGGCAAGGAGATTATGCATCCTGATATTCACGCTATGATTGATGATGCCCGCGAGAAAGTAATGCAAGGCAGCATTGATGAAGCTATTCGTATGGTTGCAGAGGTTGAAGTGCTTGTTGACAGGCTTCAGGATGCTTCCCAGAAGCGTTTGTTCTATTATGACATCCGTGATTTGAAGACGAGCATTAAACTGGCTAGTTTGACGTAATTGTGTTTTCTTACAAGAAGCGCCATCAGAATATAGACCAAAACCTTTATATATTCGCACATAACATACATATTTACACATAATTGGAGGTTAAAATGACTACTATGACTTTGGCTGTGCCGGTTGAGCTGAAGGAGAAGATGGATTCTTTTCCTGAGATGAACTGGTCTGAGGTTGCAAGGCAGGCTTTTATGCAGAAGGTTGAGGATATGGAATTTTTGAGAAAGTTTAAGGCAAAGAGCAAAATAACAGAAGCTGATACTTTGAGGCTTGGCAAAGAGGTAAGTAAATCCGTGAGTGACAGGCTGAGAAGATTGGCGAAGTGAAATGGATCTTGTTGTTGATGCCAATGTTATTTTTGCAGTACACGAATTAACTGAGTTCAGTCATTAAATTGGCTAGTTTGACGTAATTGTGTTTTCTTTTATTTCAAACGTTTTCCCCAAGAACTGTTCTGTTACCCAAATGTTCGTCTTTGCGTGCAGTGTTATTTGTGTTGTTGTTATCTTGCTTGGCTTGCATAGTGCCATTAATGGTATGAGATTGTCTGCTAAATGACTGTCAACAGGCGCGTTTAGTTCTTTCAGTAATTTCTGTGCTGCTTCTGTTCCTACTTTTTCTGCTGGCTTGCCTAATTCTCCGAGTGCGTCTGCTCCTGTTCTTATCGGATTTTCATTATCAATATCGTCGTTTTTCGCGAATATTGCCCATAATGTGATGCCTGAGCCTGTTGACAAAGTGTCTGCGTATTCTGTTGTTATCTCAATCGGAACATTCAAACCAGAAAGTGCTTGTTTTGCTGCGCTTGCTTGTCTGTCTGCTACTTTTGCGTTTTCTAGTGTTTTGCTTGCGTGAGATGTTCCTTTTATGCAGACTAATTTCCCTTGTTCAAGCACGAATGCTTTGTGTTTTAGTGCTGCTGTAAAGTCTTCAAAAGTTTCAAATTCGTTTCTTTTCACTATTGGTTTGATTGTCAGCTCGACCTGTCCTCCTCCTTTTGGGTAGTATCCTCTTTTTAGCACTTTTACTTCCAGCCCGCACACCCTTCTGTATTGTGGAACTAACACATTGGCAAAATAGTCTATTGGCATGCTCCATTCTGTGTCAGTTCCGCCTACAATCGTCAGTTTGTGTGTTTTGTTTGCGAACATGCAGGGCAATAATACTGCCTGTAAGAGTAATGTTATGCTTCCTGCTGTGCCTATGTCTATTGTCAAATTTTTTGCTTCTATTTTGCCTGGAACAAATAGTAATTCTTTGCTTCCGAGTTCTGCTCCGTCTGCTTTTGCATTGCACAGCTGTTGTAATGCTTTTACGCATTGTACGTGTTGTGCTTTTAGTCCTGGGTTTTTTCTTGCTGGGCGTATGTTGACTACCCTAAAAGGCTGTCCTGTGAGGCTGCTTAGCGCGAGTGCTGTTCTGACTATTTGTCCTCCGCCTTCCAAATAACTGCCGTCTAGAATAATCATTAGAGCTGGAAACAGAAGTCAGTATAAAAAAGTTAAGAAAAAAATAAAAAATTAGCCCAAGTCCAGGTTGTCTATTTCTGCAAGGTCCTTGTCTATGTCGTCTATTGCTGTTGTATTAAGGTCATTGCTTATTGCGTCAACTTCTGCGCTTGAGCTTTCGATGTCGCTTGCTGTTGTATCTTCAGCTGAAGGTTCTGCTGGAGCCGTTGCCGGTGCTGCAGGTTGTCCTTCTGGCTTTGCCGCTGGTTTTTCAGCTGGTTTTGCACATGCTGCTAATAGTAACAGTACGCTTAGCACTACAAAAACGAGTTTTGCGTTCATTTTTTCACCATCCGTTCAGTCTTATTTAAGGTTTACGCTGTAGCGTTGACTTCTGGTGTTGCGCTCGTGTTTGTTTCTGCTGCCTTTGCAGGTGCTTTGGTTTCGAGTTCTTTCATCTTCTGAAGGAGTTCTTTCAGCATTTCTCGTGCTTCCTTCAGTGCTTTGTGTGAAGCCTGCATTTTTTCTGTTGCCTGCTTCATGAACTCGTCTTTTTCGCCTTCAGCAACTGTTTCTTTTGATTTTTCAAATGCCGTTGCAGCTTCTTCGTAGAGTGTTTTTGCTTCTGCAATCTTTGCTTTGAATGCGTCAAGGCTTATGCTGCTGACATCTGCTCCTTTCTCTGCCAGCTTTTGGAGCCTGTTCTCAAGCTTTGTTACGAGCTGTTCTGATATTGTCAGCACTCCGCCAAGCTTGCTCTGGACCATCTTGTGCGCTGCGTATTTGAGTGCGCGTTTTCCTTCCTGGATCGCTTTTCTGAGGTCTTTTGCAGCTGTTTGGATTTCTTTCTTTGTGCTGTTCTCGGTTAATGCTTCAGCTTTTGCTTTTTCTTCACCTATCTTTGTTATTTGCTCGTCGAGTTTGACAGTAATTTCTTCTTTGTCAGCGACTTCTGATGCCTGAACTTTTGCTTTGGCTGTTTCAAGCATTGCTGCAACATCTTGTGCTGCTTTTACTAGCACGTCTTTTGCCTGTACTTTTCCTTCTTTTCTTTTGCTGTCGCAGTCAGTTGTCTTGCTGTTTTTGCACGCTTTGAGTCCTTCTCCTATTTCTGCGATTTTTCCGCGTGTTTCGTTTCGTGCTGCCTTTACTTCTTTTACAGCTTCACGCACGTCTTGTACTGCTTCTTTTGCAACTTCACGCGCGTCGTATGCTGCGTTTTTTGCTATTTGTGCTCTTTCTCTCAATGTTTTTCCCGCTTCTTGGGTTTGATTGTCTTCAGCAGTTGCGTTTTCTTCCGCAAATACTACTGGAGATAATGCCACCAATAAGATAGCGAGTATTGCTATCAATTGTTTCATTTTATCTGCCTCCATAGTTGAATTTCATATTGTTATCTGTGGTTTAAGTCACTTATAAACATACTTTCAAAATGCCAACAAAAGAAATTATCATTCTCCCTTTAAAGCTTTACAAGACTTTATTCTGCCTTATTTTACTTTAGGAAAGCTGATTTGAGCTTCTTTTCCATGAAAAAGCTCGTAATCTTTATATACGTGAACGCAAGCAGCATATTATATGAAGCGGGTTTGGGTATTGTTGGTGTTGCTTCCTTCTGTTTTGGGAGCCGTTATTCATGGAAGTGTTTATGACTTTGGCTTGAATAAACTGCCGAATTCAGTGGTTGAGATTGATACTTCTCCAAGACAGCAGATGGTTGCTGTTGGTGGAACTTATTCTTTTTCTGTTCCGCCTGGTAATTATACTTTGAGTGCTCGTTTCAAAGACTTAGACATTGATGAGAACATTTCTGCTGTTTCAGATGGCGATTATGTTTTTGACTTGATTTTGCTTCCTAATGTTGATGAGCTTTCTGTTGAGACTCCTGAGGTTCCTTTGGTTGAGGATGTTGTTCAGGATGCTCCTGTGACTTCTTGGCTTGTTTGGCTTTTTGTTTTTGTTGTTCTTGGTTTTATTGCTTACAGGGTTTCCCGGCCAAGGAAGATTATCAGGGAGGTTGCTGATGACTTGCAAAAAATTTTGGAGTTTGTTGAGAAGGAAGGTGGACGAACTACTCAAAAGGATATCAGGAAGAACTTTCCTTATTCTGAAGCTAAGATTTCTTTGATGATTGATGATTTGGAGGCTAAGGGTTTGCTTAAGAGGATTAAAAAAGGCAGAGGTAATATTATTGTTAAGTAAGCTTGTTGCTGGCGTTGATCCTGGTACTGCTGTTGGCTGGGCAGTTCTTAATTTGAATGGCGGGCTTGTTGCTGTTGGTTCTGAGAAAGGTCTTGATTTGGATTCCTTGATTGCAAAATTGATGAAATTTGGCAGGGTTATTTTGGTTGGCAGTGATAAGTCCAAGATTCCTTCTTTTGTTGATGATTGTTCTGTGAAGCTTGGCGCTAAGGTTTTTGGTCCTTCTGAGGACGTTCGTGTTGATGAAAAGAGGCGTATGACTGCTGGTTTTTCATTTCAGAACAGTCATGAGATGGATGCTTTGGCTAGTGCTTTGCTTGCGTTCAGGAAGGTTAAGCCTCTTATGGCAAGGATTCGTTCTTTTCTGGAAAAAGAACAGCGCTTGAGTGTTTTTGAGGATGTTGTTGAGCTTGTTTTGAAGGAGGAGATTAGTATTCGTGGTGCTCTTGCGCTTTTGACTCCGAAAGAAGAGAAAAAAGAGGAGGAAATTATTGAGGAGAAGCGTGATGATGATGTTGTTCGTTTGTATTCTGCTCTTTCGCGTGCCAGAAAGGATAATGCGTTCTTGTTTGAAAAGAATAAGTCATTTGAGCAGAAGTTGCGTGTTTTTGAGCAGGAATCTTCTGTTTTGAAACAGCGCGTTTCTACTCTTGTCAAGCCTAAGACTCATGCAGATATCGCTCGTTTAAAGGAATCTCAGATTATGTCT
>JAPLZR010000041.1 GCA_026394935.1 Candidatus Woesearchaeota archaeon | reverse complement strand
TATCAATTTCTTTTTCTGTTGTCCATTTGTAGTCTACCATTCCATCTGCTGGTTTTATTTTTTGGTTTGGCTTTATTTTGAGTATGAAGTCTATTTCTACAAAATGTGTTGGTTCTCCTTTGTACTTGCCTAATGTGTGCCAGGAATGGTATGGGCAGATTACCTCTCCTTCAAGTCCTGCTTCTTCTTTTGTTTCTCTTAGTACTCCGCATACTGGGTCTTCTCCGAATTCGAGTTTTCCGCCTGGCATTTCCCAGTGGTTTGCGAGAAAACCGGTTTTTCCTCTTTTGAGAAGCAGTACTTTTCCTTTTTCAAAAATAAACCCGCCTACCAGTACTTTTTGCATTTTAAGAAGTAAATTGTGCCTGTTTATTTACTTTTCCTTGGCAGCGTGTATCGCGTGCTCTATGATGGATGGTGTCCATCCTTTTCCTGCGAGTTCCATTCTTATGTCGTGGAGTTTTTTGCCTCTTTCAAACTGGTTTGAAACGTAGGCTATTAGTTCTGGCGGTGCTGGGTGTATGTGTTCTCCTATTGGTATGTCTTGTTTGGTTTCTTTGTGCGTGTGGTATTGTTCTCTCAGCCAGAATATGAGGATTATTACGAGCACCAAAAGGAATAAGTTGACCCCGAGCAGTATTGTCATGTATGGCGGGAATGTGACTGTTGTTGGTTCCTGGACTTCTGGATCTGCTACCTGTGCTCCTGAGATTTTGTCAGCAGCATTATCAAGTCTTGAGGATAGTCTGTCTACTGAGTTTTGGAGTCCTGCTATTTGCGCCATTATCGTTCGCTGGTAGTTGTCTACTGTTGATTGTAATGTGATGATTTCCCGTGAGCGTTGTTCCTGGAATATTGCCATTTCCCTTTTCAGTTCAGAAACGTTTCCGCCTAGTGATGTTGATGCTTCCTGCAGTCTTAGAATGTGTATGTTGTCGAGTGGAAAGTCATTGTATTGCGGAGTGGTTCTTGTGAAGTTTGATTCCAGATTTTCTCCTGCGAACACTGCGGTTGCCAGTAGTAATACCAGCAATAACGTCCTCTTTTTCATTACGGGTTATTCAGCATCAACTATATTTAAAGGTTGTGCCGTTGCTGTCAAAACCGAAAGCTTTAAATATCATGTGTATTTATACACATAAAATATGTTTGAGAAAATAAGCATGAAGGACATCCTGGCCATTAATCAGCAGTTTGCCAGCGGGAATGCCATTAACGAGGGCAGTCTCACGTTTGCGCTTGACAGGGCAAACAAGGCAGGGAGCTGGTTGCAGGCTTGTGCATATCTGGTACGCGCAGTGCTTATCGACCACGTGTTTGAGGACGGCAACAAGAGAACTGCGGCCGGAATCATTGTTGGTTTTTTTGACGCGCACGAGTTGGCCTTTCATCCTGAAAAAATTGCAAAGGCAATAACCATTATTTTGATGAAGAACATGACATCTATCAACAAGATCGAGATGGTGATTAAAAATGCAATCGTTTAAGGAATATGCCCTGCGGGGAATAAAAAGGAATCCTGAAATATTCAGCGCTCTAGAGGAATTTGAAAGGACAAAACGTCTCCCAAAGTTTTCATACCGCAAGCGCATAGATGTTACTATAGATGAGCACTTGCTGAAGCAGTTCAGGGATTATTGTTTTAAAAACGGATTTAACATGAGCCGTGTTATCGAAAAACACTTAAAGGAAGAATTAGAGAGAGCAAAACAAATCAATTAAATTCGGGGCTGTCTGCTAGTGGTAGGCTGCAACCTTGGGGTGGTTGCGACGGGAGTCCGATTCTTCCCAGCCCCAGTTCTTAATCGACAACTATTTAAGATTCAAAGCAATATGTTCTTTATGCTTCATCCAGACATTATTCTTAAGAAAAGTTCAATATCGGGAAAAGGGCTTTTTGCAAAAAAGAATATTCCTAAAGAAACTATTCTATTAATTTCTCCGAAAGTGCGCGTTTATACAATAAGCCAATACACTGCATTGAGTAAAAAATACAAGGCAATTTTAAAAAAATATGCCTATGAAGACGATGAAGGCAATCTTGTTTATCATATCGACAACGTCAAATATTGGAATCATAGCTGTAATCCAAATGCGTCTTATATCGGCGATTTCGAGATTACCATCAGGGATATAAAGACAGGAGAGGAGCTTACTTATGATTATGGGATTATTCATCCAAGGTGGCTTCCGGCGATGAAATGTCATTGTGGAACTGCAGAATGCCGAAAATTAATCAAAAGAGAATCTCAAAATTCTCCTGTTGTTCGCAGGCTGCATTTACTCGCAAAAGCAGCAATAAAAAACGCGTTTAAGGTGAAACAGCCGTTGATTTGCGACAAAGCTTTTATACGCGCGATTAAAGAATTGCAATAACATGATAACCACAACTTCAGTGAAGCATTTGAAGCTCAAGAGCGCTCCGTTTAGTGTCAAGCATTTCAAGGATGGCGAGTTGTACGTTAAAGTTCCTAAAGTTAAAGGTAAAGTTGTTGTTATTGCTTCCTTGCAACCTCCTGCTGAGAATATTTTAGAGCTTTTGTTTGTTTTGGATGCTTTGAAGCGTCAGAATGCAGATATTCATTTAATTATCACCTACTTTGGTTATACAAGGCAGGATCGTATAAACCTTCCTGGCGAGGCTGTTTCTACAAAGGTTATTGCTGATATGCTTAAAGGTGTGAAGATTACTGCATTTGATGTTCACGGTAAATTAAATAAATTCCTGCGTTTCAATAATATTATTCCAGTGAAGCAGTTCCTTCCATTTATTCCGAAAGACGTCGTTATTGTTGCTCCTGATGAAGGCGCTGTTCAGCATGCAAAATATTGGCAGAAATGTTTGAATGCTCCGGTTGTTTTTCTGAAGAAGTCAAGGCCTTCTCATGATGTTTCTGAAATAACTTCAATTAAAGGCAATGTTAAAGGGAGAAATGTTTTGATTGTTGATGATTTGATTTCTACCGGCGGCACTGTGATTAAGGCAGCAGAATTTTTGAAGAAATCCGGCGCGAAAGACATTTTTGTTGCAGCAACTCACGGTGTTTTTGCAGGTGGTGCTTTGAAAAGATTGGAAAAATCGCCTATCAAGAAAATCTTTGTCACAGATTCTTTGCCTCAGAGGAAGCATTGTCTTGTCAAAATAGTTTCGATTAAAGGTCTTCTTAAGAATATTATTTAATATCAAAGGGCGCCGGGGCGGGGAATTCCAAACCCAGAGACGACTCGGTCGTCTTGGCCCAGACAACAAGTTGTCTTGGGCTTCGGCAAACCGAAAGTTATTTGAATGTCGGAAATCCACAAAAGTTATCGATAATTCTGTGGATTTCCGAGCATCTTAAAAATCGAAGATTTTTAATACCCCGATGTCCTTTCAGACACTAAGGTTTCAACTTAGCGGTCTACCGGGCTGACCAACCCCGGCGTTTGCCGATTTTTTATCGGCTATTTTCTATTATGTCATACTTATTAATAGGTCTATCGACGAGAAAGTTGAAACATTTACGTGGTGAAACGTAATCTTTTCAGGTTTATTGCAGAAAAGCCGAAATGTTTTCGACTGCGTTCGTAAAAATCTTATTCGTACCTTAGCGCGTCCACAGGCTTGAGTTTTGATGCTTTGTATGCTGGTATTGCTCCTGCTATTATCCCTACTCCGACTGATACTCCCAAAGCCATTAAGACTGAATTTAGCGACACTAGTGTTGTCATTCCTCCTCGTCCTGCCATTGGCATTCCTGTGCCCATGAGAGAAGGTAGCGCGCTGGATAGTATTGCTCCTAATATTATTCCGAGTACTCCTCCTATCAGTCCGATGATTGCTGAGTTAAATAAGAATATCAGCAGTATGTCTTTGTTTCTTGCTCCTATTGCTTTCATTATTCCTATTTCTTTTGTTTTCTCTAATACAGAAGTGAACATTGTGTTTGCTATTCCTACTGCGCCTACAATCAGTGACACGGCAGCTATTGCTAGCAGGAATGTGTTCATTGTTCCCATCATTTGTGCTCTTGTTTGTTGCATTTGTTTGCTCGAGGTGAGTGAGAAGTCTTTTGTTGTTGCGGTTACGTGTCTTATCATCATTAGTTTGCTTTCTATTTTTGCCATTGTTTCTTCAAGCAGGTTTTCATCTCTAATTTTTATTGTGATTGAGTCGTATATGTCTGTTGTTTTGTCTTCTATGACTTGATATGCTGTTTGTATGGGTATTATTATGCTGTTGCTTTGGTCGTCGAGTATTCCTACTACTCTGAATGCTTTTCCTTCTACTGTTAGCATTTGATTTATTCCTAATGGTTTGCTGAAATATGTTGTTGCTAATCTTCCTCCTATCAATATCACGTTTTGGTCTGCTGAGTCAAGCAGTCTTCCTTCTTTGATTTTGTTTGTTGTTATTTGCGGCCAGACTTTTTGGTCTACTCCTGTTGCTTGGATTTGTCCTGTTTTTCCCATGTATGAAACATTAACATTTCCTCTTATGTTTGTGTCAATCAATAGTATGTCTGGTATTCCTTTTAGCGCTTGTAAATCACTTCTTGCCAGAACTATTTGTTTTGTTATTGATGATGAAGATGAACCTCCACCGCCTCCGGGACCGTGATCGTCATCTTCACGTCCTCCTCTTGGTCCAAACATTCCTCCGCCTCTGGAGAATCCTGCGGAAAGTGTTAGTATGTCTCCTCCTAGTCCGCTTAGTTGGGAGTTTATTTGTGCCTGCATTCCTTCTCCTATTGACACTATTGCTATGACTGCTGCCACTCCTATGACTATTCCGATTATTGTCAGCCAGCTTCTTAGTTTGCTGTGTACAACTATATTGAATGCATGTTTAATGCACTTGGCTAGTTTCATTGCAGGTTTACTTTTTCTTTTTTATCAGGTCTTTTATTTTGAAGTTGGGATTTAGTAATTTTTTATTTTGGTATTTTCTGTATCCCACATAACATAATATCAACAATACTGCTCCGATTATGTACCATTTGTATGTTGTAAAGAATCCTTTTTGTTGTATTGCTCCTCTTCCAGAAAACCCGTTCATGGTAATGTTTGTTGCTAAATTTTGTGGTGATATTGTTAGTTGTTTTTCTATCAGTTTTCTTTCTCCTGTTGTGTCCGTGTATGCTATTTGCATTAGCAGTGGTTCTGTTGTTCTTTGTTGTGGAATTTGTGGTGTTCCTGCAGTTGCATCAGCTCTTGTTCTGTTCATTCCGCTCATTGCTTGTGCTAATTTGAAGCTTGCTACTGTGTAGTCTCCTTTGTTCAGGTTTCCGATTATTGCCGAGTTTGTTCCTGTTACTCTCCATGCTTTTTGTTCTGGTATTACTACTGATACAGAATTTGCTGGATTGCTTCCTATGTTTGCTATGCTGAACGAGGTTTGTCCGCTTGAGCTTTCTGAGAATGCTACGTCAAAGTCTGTTTCTCCTCCTACATATACTCCTGCAATTGTCTCGATTGTTTTTGGTGTTGAATCAACCGTATCATCATAGGTAAGGTATAGATTAAGCTGGTATAGTCCTGCTGCTGCATTCGAGTCTGCTATTACTTGGTATTCGATTTCTGCGCTTTCTCCTATGTCAACATATTTTATGTATCTTGTGTTGTCGCTTCCTACTGGAAGGATTATTTTGTCTTCATTTTCCCAGTAGAATGTCATGTCTCTTAGTGGTGCATTTCCTTCATTGTTTATGCTGAATTTCAGGCTTGTTTGTTTTCCAGGCAGAAGGTTTGTTTTATCTATGTGTATTACTTCTGCTGTTTCTCTGCTTTTTATGTCTATTGTGAAACTTTTTAGTGCTTGTGCTACTAGAGGTGTTTCTTTTTCATATGCTTTTACTGTGAACCCGTATTGTCCTGCTTTTGCTTCTCTGTCAATTTGTAGTTTGTATTTTACTATTTTCATGTTCTGCAGGTTTTGAAATCCTTGTAGTGCTCCTGCTGTTTTGATGTTGTTTTCTCCGGGTGGCATTGTCAGTGGATAATCCAAATCAAATTCTAGCATGAGGTCGCTTGCATCTTTTCCTCCCAAGTTTTCTATTCCTATTCTTATTTCTACCATGTCTCCTGCTGTAGCAGGATCAGGGTCCTGATTTATCATGTTTAAGGAAATCATCAGTACATCTTCTGATGCTGCATTAACTGGTATTATCGATGCAATCATCATTATTAGCAACATTATTGTTTTTATTTTCATTTTATTTCACCTCGTGTTTTGACACGTTGATTATTTCTCCATCTTTCAGTTCGATTCTTGTGTGAGCGTATTTTGCCAGATTCAAATCGTGTGTGACTAGGATTATTGTTTTTCCTTTTTTCCATAATTCGTGCAGTGTATCCAATACTTCAACTCCTGTTTTGCTGTCGAGTGCTCCTGTTGGCTCGTCTGCCAGTATTATTTCTGGATTGCTTACAAGGCTTCTTGCTATTGATACTCTTTGTTGTTGTCCTCCTGATAGTTGTGATGGTCTGTTAAACATTTTATCTCCCAATCCTACGCGCGTCAGTATCTCCTTTGTTCTTTTTTCAGCGTCTGAATCAGAATATTCTAGAAATTCTAGTGGTAGTTTGACATTATCGAATGCAGTTATTGATGGTATTAGATTATACTGTTGGAATATGAATCCTATTGTGTTTCCTCGCAAAGATGCAAGGTCTGATTCGCTCATGATGCTTATGTCTTTTGATTTTAAGTAGACTGTGCCTTTTGTTGGCGTGTCTAAGCACCCTATTAGGTTCATCATTGTTGATTTTCCGCTTC